>JABSRV010000014.1 GCA_013214905.1 Psychrobium sp.
AAGTGCTCATTTATGCGTATAAACTCCGCGCTTTCTCCTAAAACTTGCACCAAATGGCTGCGCGATGAACAGCTACAGGTCATGCCGAATAGTTATAATATTTGATTAAGCAACAGCAGTTGTGTATTTTAAAAGCCATCGTAACGATGGCTTTTTTGATCCTTAACCAAAATCATCACACTTTATTTGCTGCGCCGGCACGCCTCGGCTAACTAGCAAGCGAGAAACGTCTCGCATCATCGGTGCTGGGCCACAAAGATAGAATTCACAGTCTCCAATATTGTGATGAGCATTCAGATAACTGTCGAACAAATGCCGTTGAATATGTCCCACTGCGCCTCGCCAGTCATTGCCGACTGGTTGTGACAGGCTAACGTGCCAAGAGAAATTTGCTTTG
Organism: Psychrobium sp.; assembly: GCA_013214905.1. Lineage (GTDB taxonomy): Bacteria > Pseudomonadota > Gammaproteobacteria > Enterobacterales > Psychrobiaceae > Psychrobium. The sequence continues at coordinate 398 of JABSRV010000014.1, forward strand.
CGCCTGGCTAACGCATCAAAGTGGCTCTGGTAAAATATATCATCTTGCTGACGCGCGCCAAACCACAAGGATACTGTTCGGTAGCTGTTATTAACCACATCGTCCGCTAATGCTTTCAGTGGCGCCATGCCAGCACCCGCACCAATAAGTATCATTTCTTTTCTGCTGGCATTGTCGGTGACAAAATCTCCCAACGGACCATTAATAGTGACGCTATCTCCGGCGTTCAAATGCATCAGATAAGATGATGCAACGCCAGGGCCATAACCGCCTTGTGGTAATGCCAACTTAATATTAAAACTAAGTTGTCCACGCAGTTGCGGGCTATTGGCTAACGAGTAGCTACGATTGATGCGCGACATAGAGCTGACCACATGGCGACTTAGCTGCTGTTGCTGCCAGTAAGGTTGGTATTGAGCAGGTACGTTGAGTGAACTCAAAGAGATATTAAAGACTGGAATATCAAAATTAACGAACTGGCCGGCCGCGAATGAAAATGAGCTATTGTAGGGTAAACGAATAATTAACTCTTTGATAAAAGGAGTAACAAACTCATTGCTAATCACATCAGCAACGATTTTTTGCTGCGCCATCGCTTGATCGGTAATTTCTATGGTCAAATCACTGGTCACTTGCGTCTGACAAGCTAAGCGGCAACCTTGATTCATTTCCTGCATCGACAAGGTGGTTTGCTCTTGGGCTGATAGTGAACTCTGAAAATTGATACCTTTGATGATGCACTGGCCACAAGTTCCATTGCCATCACAGCCAGATGGAAGTTCATGGCCCTGTTGGCGTAATGCATGTAATAAGGGTTGCGCCCCATCCACTGTCAGAGTTTCTCTATGGCCATGTTTGGAATTTATGGTGATTTTATGTTGCTGGGCTCTCCTACTATGACCTTTGCCAATAACCCAAAAGAGCATCAAAAATCCGCTTATTGCCATCAGACTCGCTAGTGAAGTCAGTGTTATGACCAACCAATGATTGAAATCGCTGCGCTGACGATAATCCATAATATGCAACATCCAAAAGATGTCTTTTAAGCGCCAAATGTCCGTTTTTAGATCGATCACCTTGCCGGTAAACGCATCGATATACAGCGCGCTATGTTGCTGGTCAAGATAGCTTACTCGCCACAATGGCTGTGGATGGCGACGAGACTCGACGTGAACGCTGCCAACTTCAATGATCTGGTCAATATTCGCATCACTGTTAAAAACACGCTGAGCAATATCCTTGGCTTGTGCTTGGCTTAATTTGACAGCCGTCAGGGTCTTTAATTGCAAGGGCAGGGCATTGTTCTGATCATTGATATAAACAACGGGCAATGTGACTGTGCGTTCAATGCGCAGCTGCGTACTTTGTGGTAATCGCTTAATGACTGAAGAGAAATCAACGACGTTTGCGGAGAATGATTTTAGAGGTTGTGCTTGAAGCAAGTGGCGCTGATTAAGTTGCTCGCTAGTGACGATATTAAAAAACAAACCACTAACCACCCACAATAAAAATTGCAGGCCAACAAAAATGGCTAGCCACTTGTGTACAAGGCGTAAGACGGCTAAAAAACCCGTGGCACTACCCGACTGACCAAAGCTATAAAATATCAGCCATGCGCCACTGCTTGCCACAAGTAACGCCAATAGAGTGGCGAATGTTAATAGGAGATTATTGACGTTTTCACCGTCATCATAATCCATAATATGCAGGCGCCACATCCAATCGAAACCGCGCCATAAATCGCTGCGCGCTTTAACAAATTGTGCGGTGCTTGCTGAAAAATAAAGCGTCGGTGAGAAATCATCATCGAAGGTTGCGCGCCATAGCGGGCTTTTTCGCCCTCCTAACTCTGATGGATAAGCACTTAGCAGTGTTACATCAAGCAATGCACCGCTCTCGTTATATGTCTCCAATGCGCGGTTGGTAATATAGTCTTTGTCCACGAAGATAGGTTTAGCCGTTGCTGCGTTGAGAACGAAACTTTTTGACTCGCTGTTAATAATATAAACCGCTTGTCCCAGCTGGTGGGTCAGGCTGACACGCTTTAATTGATTGTATTGTGTTGGAATAGGGGAAAGTTGGTCGCTAAGATAGCGTTTGGGGCTAGTTTTAACGAGGTGGTCACCATGAATAACATCAATGTCGATGCTTACCATGTATAAGCCACTTAACATCCAAATCACTAATTGAATGCCGACGATAGCGCTAAGCCATTTGTGGGTATTGCGAATGTATCGAGGCCACACAGATGCTGATTTCAAAGTTCTAGCCGTAAAATATTGTCATTAATCAATAAGCTAACATAGCGTTATCAATACAGAAAGTTGTTTTATACCCGTCATCCTTGCCGCCGCAGTTTTATTAAGAAATACGCACTGCTCGCCAGACTTCCTTACATCGCAGATGTAAGGTTCTGCCTCGACCCTATTTCTCCAAAGGCCGGCGCAAGCGACGTTCAAAATAATTCCAGAATATTCTGTGTCTGCGGATTAGAATCACAATCACTTAGCTTTTTGCTGGCTAAGGGCTCAATAAGCTCAGGCGATTCTAATCTTGACGGCTTTGGCTACACGGATGTAGGTACTCAGGTTTTGTCTGGAACTTAAAACCTACACTGCAATTCCCATCATTTTGGGTTTAGGGGCTGTCAATAAAAAGGCCATCTAAAAGATGGCCTGTATCGCGAGGGGTTTTTAGCCTAAATCACTTAACATGCTGGGCAATAACGTATGGCCCATTTTTTCGGCCTTGGTATTTAAGTAATGATGGTTGTGTATGTTACGTCCTACCTCGATGGCAATTTGTTCGACAACATCGATACCGACATCTTGCAGTGCTTTTACTTTCTTCGGATTATTGGTCAACAGTTTGACCTGACTCACCCCAAAGTGAGCAAGCATTGGTTTACACATGGTGAATTGACGTAAATCTGCGGCGAAGCCTAATTGTTCGTTGGCTTCAACCGTATCGGCACCGTTGTCTTGCAAGTGATAAGCACGGATCTTATTAATCAGCCCAATGCCACGACCTTCTTGACGTAAATATAACAACGCGCCTTGGCCTGCTTCAACAATGCTTGCCATTGCTGTTTCCAATTGGTAACCACAATCACAGCGCATGCTAAATAGTGAGTCACCGGTTAGGCACTCAGAATGCAGACGAATCAACAGCGGTTTGTCGGCATCGATGTCACCGTGAGTCAACATAATATGCTCTTGGTCACTTTCGATTTCGGTAAAACCGTGCATGGTAAATTCACCCAATCGGGTTGGTAAACGACATGAATCGACGTAACGTACAGACATAAGTAAAACCTTTCATTTTTGAATCGAATAACGGTTTATTCGAAGAGTGCTATGCCAAAGATATATGGGCAGATAACAAAACTGCAAGTGCCAATAAGATATAATTCTTACAATTATAGCTTTTATAGGCATTTATTTAAAATGATTACACCCAAACATCAGCAAAGACTTGGCAGCGCTGACGATAACCGCTATTTTATACAATATTACTGCGATGAGTTTTAAAAGAAACGATTACAAAAGGAATTAACTCAGTGTCCAATGAATTGGTGTCTGTTGTTTGTGTTACATGGTTTATTATTTGTTGGGTTGGTTACACCACGTTTGCGCGTCGCCAAGCAAAGAAAACAATTTGCATTGCCTCGGTGATGCACCGCCATCGAATCTCATGGATGAAGCGCTTGTTATATCGCGAGCACCTAATCGCCGATACAGCATTATTGGCTAGCTTAGAGCGCCAAGTAACTTTTTTTGCTTCCACCACCATTTTAATATTGGCCGCCTTATTAACGTTACTTAGCTCCTCTGAGCGATTATTTAAATTGCTGTCTGATATGCCAGGTGCCTATCCCAGCACCATACTCGACGTTCAGATCCGCTTAATGTTAATGATCGCAATATTCATCTACGCATTTTTTACTTTTACATGGTCGATGCGCCAATACGGTTTTTGTTCGGTATTGATGGGAGCCTTCCCAAAAGCGAAAGAACATGAAGAGGTAAGCGAAGAAAATCAGCGTTACATTATCCACTTGGCAAAAATAATTGATCACGCTGGGCATAGTTACAACTATGGCTTACGTTCATATTATTTCGCTATGTCAACGTTGGCCTGGTTTATTCATCCTATAGCGTTTTTAATTGCCACCACCTCGGTAGTGGTAGTTTTATATAAACGAGAATTCCATTCCCATACATTGTTGGTGATGGTTGGCATTGATGTGTCCAAAAAGTAAATTTTTAATTTGTATTAAATTAAGGTATTAAAAAATGAAGTTAGCAAAAATTTTAGCCACAAGCGCCATCGCGCTTTCTTTCAGTGGCATCAGTACACTTGCGTTGGCTGAGCAAAAAGAAACGCAAACATTTGAGCAATGGTTAGTTGAACTGCGCATTGAGGCAAAGGATAAAGGCTTTAGCGAACAGCTGATTAAAGACGCATTGTTGAATTTGAAACCGTACCCTAAAGCGATAAAAAGCGATCGCGCGCAGCCTGAATTTAAACGAACTTTTGTACAATACAGTACCAAACGTTTGTCGGCTTGGCGTATAAAGACCGGCCTGAAAATGCAAAAAGAACATCAAGAGCTACTAGAAAAAGTGGCTGAAAAATACGGTGTTCAGCCTCGATTTATTCTGGCCTTTTGGGGACTTGAAACAAACTACGGCACATTTACCGGCAACAATGACATTATTCGCTCACTAGCAACGCTGGCATTTGATAAGCGTCGTGGTAAATATTTTCGCAAAGAATTATTCAACGCGCTAACCATTTTAAAAGAAGGCCATATCGAGCTGGACAAAATGAAGGGCTCTTGGAGTGGCGCAATGGGGCAAGGGCAATTTATGCCAAGCAGTTTTTTGCAATTTGCCCAAGACTTTGACGGCGACGGTAAAAAGGACATCTGGCACAACCAAGCGGATGTATTTGCCTCTATCGCTTATTACTTAAGTCACTTTGGTTGGAACGATCAGCAAACGTGGGGACGTCAGGTACATTTACCAGAAAATGCCAAGACATGGATCAATGACGTACAGGCCGCTAAACCAGAGAAAGGCTGTCGTGCATTACGTGGTCACAGTGACAAGTTAACGCTAGCTAAATGGAATGAGCTTGGGGTGCGCCGCCTTAACAATAAGGACTTGCCGAGTGTAAACCTGACCGCGACATTGACCACGCCTGATGGCTTACATGGACCAGCGTTTTTAACCTATGGTAATTTCCGTACAATTTTACGTTACAACTGCGCCAACAGTTATGCGGTTACCGTAGGACTGTTGTCAGACAAATTTAAATAACTCGCTATGTGGATTTACTTCACCCTGCTTGCAGCATTTATGCAGGCGTGGCGCAACGCGTTTCAAAGTCGGTTAAGCCAAGACATTAATGTTATTGGGGTTACCTTGGCGCGTTTCTTGTGGGCGGGGCCATTAGTACTTGCTTACTTAGGTGCTTTGTATTTATGGCAAGACGCGCCCCTGATGACATTGAATTTACAATTTACAATGTATGTTGTTGGCGCGGCGTTAATGCAAATTGCTGCTACGGCCTTAATGGTCACCTTATTTAAGTTAAACAACTTTGCCGTAGGCGCTGGGCTAGCAAAAAGCGAAGCCATGGTTGCCGCCATCTTAGGTACTATATTTTTTGGCACTAGCCTAACTATGTTTGGTTGGATCGGTGTGGTTATTGGTGCGTTCGCTATTTTGTTAATGAGTGCTAAGCAAGGCATAAGAGGTTTGTCGTTAAAAACATTATTGATAGGCCTCGCCTGTGGTACGTGTTTTGCGCTGACATCCTTATGGGTGCGCGAGGCTAGTTTAACCTTGCAGTTACCCGTATTACATCGCGCCGCTTGGGTATTGCTTGCGGTGATAAGTTTGCAAACGGTGTTGTTGTTAGGCTATTTAGGCATTAAAGATCGCCATACAATTAGCGCCTTATTAGCCCAACCAAAACTTACTTTCTTAACAAGTATGACAAGCTGCATTGGTTCTATTGGTTGGTTTAGCGCCATGGCATTGCAGGCGGTACCATACGTAAAAACACTCGGGCAAATTGAAGTGTTTTTTACTATGCTGGTGGCGTTTTTTTGGTTGAAACAATCGGTGAAAATCAAAGACGCTCTAGGCTTACTGTTGATTGCGATAGCCGCTATAATGATCATGTGGGTTTAATACCAATTCCGACAATTATCTGATTATTAGTACTGGTTAAAATTAACTATTAAATCGTTGCTCTCAATCCTAATAGCAAGCTATTAGTCAATCGAGCGCCTTGTACTAATTAATTTTTCCTACGCACAACAAGACCACATATTTATCGGAATTGGTATAATACGATAAGTTATTGAGAGCAGTATGGAATATCAATTTAAAAAGAATACGCTAACCGATTCTTACCGCGTGGAGTTTTCCATGGGGCATGAAGCGTTTGGTTCGTGGTTAATCGCTGAAATTGGCCCTGATGTGGCTAAAGTTAAGCACATTATCGCCCGAACAAAAGAAATGTATGGTAAACGCGATGTTGAAGAGTTAATTCATGGCGGTGATTTTGCGTTAACGTTAACCGAAGATGACGCGATTATTAAAGCAAATAGCCTACATATTGAGAATGAGTTACCTGAAGGTGAAGATTTTTCATTGTACGATGATGAGCTTTTTAGCCAGTGTGGCTTAGACGATTTTGAAAGCATGTTACACAGCTGGTTAGAATTTATCACTCCTCGACGTTTGGGGTAGCCAATACAATTGTAAAAAAAGGGGTCATGATTTACATCATGACCCCTTTTTATGTTTACGACTACATGGATGTAGAAGGTAGAGCGAAGCAGGATGCCCGAGCCGACGACTAACATGGCAAATAGCGGCGATATTACGCGGCAGTTTTAGTCTGGCGAAACAACAATAAAACGCAAACAATCTAGCTGTACTTGCGCGTTGTCGATGTATTTTGCTAATTGCGCTTGCTCGGTGCGCAAATGCTCAATTTCTTCATCACGAATATTCGGGTTAACCGCTTGCAAGTCAACTAAACGTGATAATTCACTATCAAGTTCAGCATTCATTTTCGCTAACGCTTGCGCTTTAATATCAACGAGTGCGTCTTGAGCCAAGCTACTGCTTTGCTGCACTTGCAGATGAATAAAGGCTTGTGAAGCGGTTACTAACTTACTGGCAATGTGGCGACCAATAGGGCTTAATTGCACGCTTAGCTTGTCGTAGCTAATGTTTTTGTGCAAGTTGTTGCCATTTTTGTCCATTAATAAACGCATTGGCGTGGCTGGTAAAAAACGACCTATGTGGTATTTTTTCGGCGCTGAAGTATCGGCAACGAAAATCAGCTCTAACAACATGGTACCGGCAGGTAGGGCTTTGCTCTTTAATACAGAGACCGCATTATTACCCGTGGTATCGCTCAATATCATATCGATACTGCCTTGCACCATCGGATGCTCCCAGTTAATAAACTGGAAGTCTTCGCGGGCTAATGCTGTTTCACGACTAAAAGTAACAGTGGTGCCATCTTCGCCTAATGCAGGGAATTGGCCTGTTAGCATATGGCCACTAGGGCGCAAGATAATAGCGTTATCACTATGATCTTCTTGCTCAACACCGCAAATGTCCAACATGTTAAACATGAAGGTTGGCAGCTCATGTCCATCATCGATTTTTGCGATACGAGCAGCAATTTCTTTACCTGCCTTTTGACCACCGGAATTTAATTCCAATAGGCGATCTCGACCTTGCTCGACCTTTTCTTTTAGCTGTTGATGCATTTCTTGTGTCGTGCTAATCAGCGATGCTAAGTCCTGGCTGGCAGTCTCTTCATCGTTGAGTAAGTCAAACAACGCGTCTTGCACATCGCTAAATACTAAGCCGCCAGAAGGACAGGTTTCTTGGAACGAATTAAGTCCCTGATGATACCAATCAAGCAATATCTTTTGACTTGAACCTTCAAGATAAGGCACATGTAATTGAATATCATTGGCTTGACCAATACGATCCAAACGACCAATGCGCTGCTCTAACAAGTCAGGGTTTAACGGTAAATCGAATAAGACTAAGTGGCGTGCGAATTGAAAATTTCGACCTTCAGAGCCAATTTCAGAACACACTAATACTTGCGCGCCATTTTCGCTTTCAGCAAAAAACGCCGCCGCTTTATCACGTTCAATTAACGACAAACCTTCATGGAATACCGCACTGCGAATAGCTTCTTTAACGCGTAAAGCTTGTTCAATAACCAAAGCAGTATCGGCATGAGCACAAATGACCAACAGTTTTTCTTTGCTTGATTTGATTAATTCAATCAGCCATTGGATACGCGGATCAAACGCCCACCATGACGCATCTTTGCCTTCAAACGATTGGAAAATTTCTTCAGGGTACAATGATTGTAAAGCCAGCTGTGCAACCGATTGCTTGCCGCCCATTAACTTAGCGACCTTTATCGAACCAGAATACTGCTTAGGCATTGGCAATGGATAAGTATTAAGGATACGTTTAGGGAATCCTTTGACTGCGTGGCGGGTATTACGCATTAATACGCGACTAGTACCGTGGCGATCAAGTAATAGTTGTAATAGCTCATCACGAGACGCAGACGCTGGATCTTGCGCGATATTATCTAATAAATCGCTGATATCACGTTCTTTTAGCATCTTGGTTAAGGTGCTGCGAGTATCGTCAGATAGCGCTTGCTGCTCCATTAACTCGTTTGCCGCAGTGGCTACGTGTTGATATTCTTTTTCTTCGTCTAAGAAACTCTGGTAATCGTAAAAACGATCTGGGTCTAATAAACGCAAACGAGCGAAATGAGACTCGTGACCTAGCTGATCAGGGGTTGCTGTTAGCAATAATATGCCCGGAGTCTGTTGCGCTAAGCCTTCAACGATACGATATTCACGTGATGGTTTGACACTGTTCCATTCAAGGTGATGTGCTTCATCGACAACAATCAAATCCCAATCGCCATCTAATGCTTGTTTATAATGAACATTTTTACGCAGTAAACTTAGGCTAGCAATAATTAACTGCTCGCTCTCGAATGGGTTTTCAGCGTCTAACCCGGCTTCTATACAGCGTTCTTCGTCGAAAATAGCGAAGTTGAGGTTAAAGCGGCGACGCATTTCTACTAACCATTGGTGTTGCAGTGAATCAGGTAGAAGTATCAGCACTCGCTCTGCACGGCCGGTTAAAACCTGTTGCAAAATAATCATGCCGGCTTCAATGGTTTTGCCCAAACCTACTTCATCGGCTAGTAAAACACGCGGCGCATAACGGCTACCGACTTCTTTAGCGATGTGTAATTGATGTGGGATCAGGCTAGCGCGGGTTCCAGCAAGGCCTAGCAAATCACTTTGTTGCATTTTATGACGCTGAATTAAGCAATCATAACGCAAGCTAAAATGATTCATGCGTTCGATTTGTCCGGCGAACATGCGATCTTGAGGCTTATTGAAACGGATATTGTGACATAACATCACTTCACGTAATTTTACGTCAGTTTCATCGTTGTCTTCACGATCGCCAGTATAGGTAACTAGACCATTATCGTCTTTTAAACCAGTGACGATCATATTCCAGCCTTCATGGCTTTTTATACTATCACCGATATTAAAAATAACGCGTGTTAACGGCGCTTCTTCGCGAGAAAAATGGCGACTTTCGCCAGTTGCGGAAAATAGAACGGTGACGGTGCGGCCTTCAACAGCAACGACCGTGCCTAATCCGAGATCAGATTCAGTATCACTAATCCAACGTTGAGCCAGTACGTAAGGCATTTGGGAGTCTCTCTAGCCAGATAAAAAACGGTGGCGTATCTTACATTAACCACTAACGTTTTGCATGGCTAATCTAAGCATATTTTCAAAAAGTTTGAGCATCAATGCTAAGTGTAGTTTCAACGGCAAAAAAGGACGATAAAAAAAGCAGTATTTTAGGGTCTGTTGATCTTTGTAGCTTGTTTTTGCAGTGAGTTGTTTGTGTTTTATACAGGGCAGAGCCTATTGCCGAGGAGATAAAGCCGGGAATAACCAGGCCACAATCCTCATTCCTTGCTTAGAACACCTCTAGATGAACGAAAATCAAGCGAAAAATTCAACAGACCCTATAGTTTTTATTTAAAAGTGGTGTCCGGACGTTATAATCGAGCAGATATTTTTGACCATCATTGATTAACCAATGGCAAGGTCATGTGTGATGAACACTTTGGGCGGGAGCCATTAATGCAAAGCAATATACTCGGTCGTTATAACCGCTCTATTTTATATACTTATTTCGGCGTGCTAGCGTTAGCGTTAATCGCCTCGTTATGGGTATTGAAAACCAACCGAAGCGATGCGATTCAAGAGCGCTATGCGCAAGTCATTACCCAAGAGCATCAAGTGCAGCGTTTGCTCGACTCTGGTGTGCGTGCCGTGACCTCGCTTAATCAATATGCTACCCAGCATTTAAGCCTTGCTGAGGCGCCACGCATTGAATTGCTATTGTCCTATTATTATTATTCCGATAACTCCATCGATAAAGTGTTTGAGATTGTGCCCAACGTCAAAGAAGAGGCGCAAGATCAATTCGTGATGGGGCTAATTACCGGCTCTGGAAATTTAGAGCAACGTAGTGATCAATATTATCGTGAAATGGACATGTTGTTTGAAATGAACCTGACTTTTCCGGTTGCGATGGAAATGGTACCCGATTCGGCGTGGATTTATTATTTGTCGGCCAACGAATTTATTGGTATTTACCCTTGGCCTGGTGATGCCTATGCATTTTCAGCCGATACCTATCAAAGTTTTGCCTATCAAGGAGCGTTAGCTAAAAATAATCCGCAGCGTAATGTGTATTGGACAGAAGCGTATTTTGACAAAGCGGGCAAGGGACTAATGACCTCCGTGGGCGTGCCGCTATACATTAAAGATAAATTTCATGGCGCGCTCGTCATCGATGTTACCTTGGCCAGTTTAAGTGAAGAGCTGCTGCCATTTTCAGCGTTTAATGGTCAAATGATGTTGCTCGACAGTAAACATCAAATCATGGCGCGCAGCTCGGGCATCGAAGACAGCAACGAGTTAGTTGTTGAGCAGCTAGCCGACCATTTGCCGCCAGCATTACGCAGACTAAGCAGTGAGCAGCTATTTGCCAGTAATCAAGGGCGCTTAATCAATGGTTATTATGTGCAATCGGTGCAGCTTGCCAACGCGCCGTTCACCTTATTATATTTTGAGACGCAATCGGAGCTGTTTTCTGATTCATGGCGTCAATTTGTGGTGAGTTTAGTCTCTATTATGATGGCGTTATCCATCTTAGTTTCGGTTGTACATTGGTTAGCTCACAAGTCATTCATTGGTCCTGCTTACAAACTGATGTTGCATCTAGAAGACTGCGCCAAAGAACCCGTGCTGCCACCTGAAAATATGGATCATGGTTGGCGACCATTTTTCTCCTTGATAAGTCGTACATTCAACGAAAACAAGACCTATACCCAGCAATTGGCCGAAGATAATCGCCAACTTGATATTCAGGTAGCGCAGCGTACGGAGAAATTGCGCGAGAGCAATAAGCGCCGAGAACATGAATATGCACTTTTACGTTCGCTTATTGACTCGATCCCCGATGTTATTTTTTATAAAGATACCGAAGGTCGTTTTCTTGGTTGCAACAAAGCGGCGCATGAAATGTTTGGTGTTACCGAGCAGCAACTTGTTGGTAAACATACCGATGAGATCCTCAAAGGCAGTTTAGCGAGTTTGTTGCAACAAGATGATAGGCAAGTCATTGATGAAGGCAAGACCGTCACGGCATTGCAGCATTTAACTATTAACGATAACTCACGTTTATGGCAGACCCAAAAAACGCCATATACCGGCAGCAATGGCGAATTGATGGGGCTTATTGGCGTGGCGCGCGACATTACAACCGAGCACGAAGCAGCAGAAAAGTTACGTCACAGCGAAGAACGTTATGCACTGGCGATGGACGCGGTCGAAGAAGGTTTGTGGGATTGGCACATTAATACCAACGAGTTACATTGCAACGCTGCTTATTTCACTATGCTGGGTTATCAAGCCAATGAAAAAAGCCCTGACTGGCGACAGTTTAGACGCTCGGTACACCAAGACGATTGGTTAATGGTTTATCAGAAGATTAATCAACATTTGGCCGATCCGTCATCGCCATACGAGCATGAGTTTAGAATGTTGGCCAAAAACGGCAGTTACGAATGGGTTTTAGCACGTGGCAGCGTGGTTGAATATGATGAGCTTATGAAGCCAACACGTATGTTGGGCACTCATAAGAATGTCACGAAGCGTCGTGAATATGAACGAGAGTTAATGGAAGCCAAGCAAGATGCTGAAATGGCCAATCGATATAAAAGTGAATTTTTGGCCAATATGAGCCACGAGATCCGCACGCCGATGAACGGCATTATGGGCATGATCCAATTAGCGTTGCGCACATCCCTTGATCATCAACAACATGATTACTTGAATAAGGCGAATAACTCAGCCAATTCGTTACTGCATATCATCAACGATATCTTAGATTTCTCAAAAATTGAAGCCGGTAAATTGGAACTAGAGCAGATTGAATTTGATCTTGAAACCGTGCTCGACTCGGTGATTAATGTCAACGTTATTGAGGCGCAAAAGAAAGGCCTAGATCTTTTATTGATAGCACCTTCTGAGCCGTTGATTTTAGTTGGTGATAGTCTGCGCCTAAATCAAATATTGACCAATATCGTGTCAAACGCGGTTAAATTCACCAGCAGCGGTTTTGTTGAATTGAGCTGTATGGTGACTCAAAACAATGATAGCGCCAGACTGATCTTTAGCGTAACTGACAGCGGTATTGGCATTGAAGAAAATAAGTTACCCAAATTGTTTAAGGCGTTTAGTCAAGCTGATGGCTCGACCACCAGAGAGTTTGGCGGATCCGGTCTAGGTTTATCTATTTCAGATCACTTAGTCGAAATGATGGGGGGGAAATTTTTGGTTTCAAGCCAATTAGGAAAAGGTAGCTGTTTTAGTTTTGCCATAGACTTGCAATGCAAACCACAGAAACGGACATGGCAGTTACCTACTATGTTGCAATCTGCTGCGTTATTGCTCATTGAACCTGACGTGCGAACACAGGCTGTTTATGGTGGCATGTTGCGAGATTTTGGTTTCCAGTTGCAATGCGCCTCAGACATAAAGAGTGCATTGCATGACGTCAAAAAACAGCAGATCGTGTTACTCGATTGGACCAAGTTCAAAAATAAAGCGGCGTTAAAGCAGTTGACTGAAAAAAGTGCGGCGGCAATATTCCTGTTGGTTAACTACGGTGATGACGTGATGAAAGATCACGACATTGCACAATGGGTTACCGGCATCTTTAGCAAACCACTATCACCCAATGAAATGATCCGCCGCATCACGGAACATTTAAATAAAAACCCATTACAAACACAACAAAAGAAAGCTGAAAAAGTGGCTAAAGGGCTGATATTGCTCGTTGATGATAATATTATTAATCAACAAGTTGCCAAAGGTCTGTTAGAGTCGCAAGGCTATGAAGTGGAGTTGGCTGACAATGGTCAAGAGGCCGTGGATGCGGTTGAAAAGAAAAGCTATCAATTGGTATTAATGGATATTCAAATGCCAGTGATGGACGGACTGACCGCCGCGCAAGAGATTAGGAAGCATTTCACATCATTGCAATTGCCTATTGTCGCGATGACCGCGCATGCAATGAGTGGTGATCGAGAGAAAAGTTTAGACGCTGGCATGAATGATCACATTACCAAGCCTTTGGTATTAAAAGATATGTTTGAAACGATTGAACGCTGTATGAAAGAGTCAAAACAATAATGTAACAATTCAGCGTCTTGTCATTTGTCACCATTTTGTTGTCGAAAGTGCTCATTTATGCGTATAAACTCCGCGCTTTATGAACTACATCCGTGTAGTTCACCAGCATAGCTGGCCAACTAACGTTGTTCAAAAGTGTTCCAGACACTTTTGTCTCCTCAAACTTGCACCAAATGACTGCGCGATGAACTGCTACATATCATACTAAATTACTACATAATAATAAGAACTTGGGGAAAATAATGAATGTATTTAAAGCCACAATCACATTGAGTATTGTGGCAATGTTTACGATGTCGCCGTTTGCCATAGCTGACAACTTTAGTGACAAAGTAGCGGGATTTAGTAAGAAATCAGGTTTTTTCAATATATATGGCAGCGAAAAAAAAGCGAGCTTACTACTTGAAGTCGATAAATTAGAGCAACCGTTTGTCTATGTCACCAGTTTAATACAAGGTATTGGTTCAAACGATTTAGGCTTAGATCGCGGACAAATTGGTGATTCTCGCTTGGTGCAGTTTGAGCGTATTGGCGGGAAAATTATTTTACGCCAACTTAATCCATATTTCCGTGCCGATAGCAGTAATAAAAGCGAAGTTCGTGCGCTAGAACAAGCCTTTGCTCAATCTGTCTTATTGTCGTTTCCTATTGTTGCCGAGCGAAAAGGGCGCATATTAATCGATGTTAGCAAGTTTGTGACGCAAGATGTGCATGGAGTGGCTAATCAATTAAAACGTAGTGGAGAGGGAAGTTATCGCGTTAATGATGCCACTTCAATGGCGTTATGGTCACAATCTAAAACGTTTCCCCGCAATACTGAGCTTAGTGCACTAGTGACTTTTAGTGGCGAGCCTAAAGGCAAGTATCTCAGCACGGTAACACCAGATGCACGTCATGTCTCAGTGCGCTTTCGCCACTCTTTACTGCAATTGCCAGAAGATGGCTACAAGATGCGCGAATTCCATCCTTATAGCGGTTATTACGCCTTTGCTTATCAAGATTATAGCCAGCCGATTTCTAAGCCATTAAGCCAACGTTATATTTATCGTCATCGTTTGGAACTTGATAAACAGGGCAAGGTTGTTAAACCTATTACCTTTTATCTAGATCCAGGCGTGCCAGAGCCAATTCGCGGCGCGTTATTAGACGGTGCTCGCTGGTGGAGCACGGCCTTTGACAAGGCGGGTTATCAGGGCGCATTTAATGTGAAAATGCTACCCGCTGACGCTGATCCGCTAGACGTTCGTTATAACGTCATTCAATGGGTTCATCGTTCGACGCGAGGTTGGTCTTATGGCAGTTCGGTAAGTGATCCGCGCACCGGTGAAATAATGAAAAGCCATGTCACACTCGGTTCTTTACGCGTACGACAAGATTACTTATTAGCGTCTGGCTTGCTCGCGGGTCAAAACAAAGATCATGTATCTAAGCTGGCACAAGCCATGGCATTAGCTCGTATTAGGCAGCTAGCGGCGCATGAAGTTGGCCACACGCTAGGCATCGCACATAACTTTGCCGCCAGTGGTGATAATCGTGCGTCGGTCATGGATTATCCGCATCCGTTGATTGATATCAAGCAGGGTGAAATAAGTATAAGCAACGCTTACGGCGTTGGCATGGGCGCTTGGGATGATCACTCAATCAAATACGGCTATGGTGATTTAAGCAAAGCGCAACTTACTCAATTGATAAATAAGAGCAAGAGCAGTGGCCTGCGTTTTATGTCAGACAGTGACGCACGTGCATCGGGTGGCTCGAACCCTCACGCTCACTTGTGGGATAACGGCGAGAAAGCAGACGTAGAGTTACTGCATTTAAGCAAGGTACGTCACATTGCATTGAGCAACATGAGCAGTGACATGTTAGACGGCGCATTGGCGCAATCTGAATTACGCGAAGCTATCGTGCCGATGTACTTATTGCATCGTTTTCAGGTAACTGCTGCTAGTAAAATAATCGCCGGCATCGATTATAATTACGCCATGGTTGGCGAGACATTGGTTAATAAAGTGGTTGCCGCCAAATGGCAGCGCGATGCACTTAACGCAGTATTAAGCACACTGACGCCAGAGTTTTTAACCTTGCCAGCAGCACTGATTGGCAAACTACCGCCTAAAGCGTTTGGCTTTTACAACAGTCGTGAGAGCTTTGATTCTCAAAATGGACGTAATATCGACGCTGTCGGTATGAGTGAAGCGAGTGCGCGCCATAGCCTTAATATATTGTTAAACAGCGCACGCATTAACCGTTTATTGTTACAGCAATATAGCGATGCTAAGCAGTTGTCTTTGGTGGAAGTGTTAGACCAAATTATTACTAAAACGATTACCGAGTTTGAGCGTAAACAGCCTTCGAATATAGCCAACTTGGTGGCTCAGCGCACCAATACAGTAGTGATTGAGCAGTTGTTAAAAGCCTTGCACAATGGCGGCGTATCGATGGAAGCTAAAAGCGTTATTATGCAGCGCCTTACTGCGCTAAGCGATTGGTTGGACAGCAAATTAATACGCGGTAATAAGACACAACGCGCGCACTTTAAATTGCTAAAGAATGGCTTATTGAAAGGGCTTAGCGACAAAGATTTTAAATTGATCGCAAATCCAGCAAAATTACCACCGGGATCACCGATTTAACCTACCAGGGTAGTAACGCGTGGGTCGAGATCCCCGATAAAAAGACCACGGGGATGACATTTTCGGAGGAGTTCGCCTAGCCTCGTCATCCGGCAGTTTGACCAGTCCCGTCATCCGGCAGTTTGACCAGCCCTGTCATCCCGCAGTTTGACCGACCCCGTCATCCCGCAGTTCTCTTATGCGGGATCTCATTTAGCGATTTACCAAGCAGGGGGCAGGCACGCGTGATACGAGATCCCCGATAAAAGACTTCGGAGACTTTTTACAGCAGAGGTGTAATCAAATAACAGCAGCGTCTGGCACCGTCGATAATGTGTTCGGTGCGTTTTACACTGGCTAATGAGGCGAAGAGTTGCTGGAATTGATTAAGCTCTGACTGGCAAAAATTTTGACAACTGGTCGCAGCGGCACAAATTGGGCAATGGTTTTCAATCAGCAAATAATCATTGTCTTGTTGTTGCCACGTCGCCATGTAACCTTCTTTAGAGCGCAGGTTAGCCAATGCCTCTAATTTACTGCTAATGGTGGTGTGCGGTGATAACTCACGGATATACAACACCATGCTATCGCTTTCACGCTGGGCAATGACCTTGTCTAACCCTTCTTGACCAAAAATAGATTGCACTGTCTCAATCAAGGCTACCGTTAAGTCACTGTGGCAATCGGGATAACGTGCATGCCCCTGTTCGGTCAATTGCCAATATCGAGTCGGACGTCCGACACCTTCGTTACGTTCAAAATGCTCAATTAAGCCATTTTTAGTCAGGCTATTAAGGTGCTGACGCACGCCCATGGTGGTGAGTTTAAATTCCGTACTTAAGCCTGTAACCGACTGTGGGCCATGGCTTTTAATGCGAAAGAGTATTTTATCAGGTGTTTTCATGGCGCTATTATTGATTAAGTCGCTTAATTTGTAAATTAAATACTTTGTTAATTAGCGCCAGCGCAGGCTAATTGAGCGCCAGTTTAGGGTTAAGCGGTAAGTAATCTTCACTTAGGCTGCTTTGCGCCGAAAAATGTTTGCTGTCTTTATACGGAAACTTCATAAAACCAGAAACGCCAATGCCTTTGATTAACGGTACTTGGGCAATTAAGTTTTCTACTAACGCTTTAAACTCATTCTCTTTGCTAGCGTCTAATAACGACAAATAATTATGGATTTTTAAGTCGGTTTCCAAGGCTTCAAAGATGATGCAACCCGTATGATGAATAAGGTTAAGCAATGCTAAGGTTTGCAGCATTTGATCGGGCAGATTGAGTTGCTCGTCGGGATCTTTTTCATCTTCAAAATATGAGTGCAGACGACTCTCATCACTAATGCTAGGTAAATCAAGTACCTCGAATGACAATGCCATCTCGTGTGGTGGCACAAAGGCCAGCTGTGAATTGTCACGTTCAATATGTTTGGTTTGCTTGGCGTTAAAAAAACAGGCCTTAAAGATCCCTTCACGATCAATCGCCCGAGCTAATGTCACCATGTTATTGACGGCAGCACTAAATGAAAGGCGCAGCTTTTCATCGTACAAATTCAGGTTTGAATCTATCGCTAAGCCTTGTTGTGTCCAATGAATTGCCAAACCGCCAACCACCGGAAATTTAGCCAGTCGGCTAACCGCCGCTAAAAATGCCTTGGCATTATCACCCATACCTTGCAGAAAATTTTTGTAATAGTTATCGAGCTGCACATCGTCGATGTTGTCAAAGTCATTTAAGTGCGCTTCTTCTTTTAAAAACGAGCGCCGTGACGAGTACACCACCGACTCTAATTCCTGATCCGTATGATGCATCCAAACGGGCAATGCAGATACCGTGTCTGGCACGTGTTGTGCCGGCATCACTATGTTTTTCATGTATTTCATATTATTAATGAAATAATCACCCGCCTGATGACGCAGTTTAATGTCATCACTCATCATGTTTTGCAAGGTAACTGCAAACTCTTTGGGCAAGCCCAAGGCTGTAGCGGGGATAACCTTAGATCCAAAGCGACAAGACTGCCCCGACGCCAACGCATATAGCGTTCCAGCGAGCCCTTGTTCGTCAAAGCGTACCGAGGATAATTCGCCTGCTAGTTGTTCTTCACCAATAAAATAAACATCACCTAGGCGCGCGTTGCTATTTTGTAAATCACCAGACATTAATTCCATCACGTTGCGACTATAAAACTGTCCCTTGGAGTCTACTTGCGCAAATACCGACGATCCCCAATCGATTAAACCAACTTCGCCGGTACTTGGATTATAAACAATATTTGAGGGCTTAATATCACCATGAATAATGACTCTGTTTTGCTGGCGTAAATGCAATAAAACATCGACTATTTGACTGGCAATATGCATTACCTGAGCCGCACACAATGGACCATTTTTTAAAGAGTATTGTTCCAAGTCCATGCCCTGTGCCCGTTGCATGGCTAAAATACGTTGCTTACCAATTTTGAAATAACCGAGAAATGCAGGCACTAAATCATGAGTGACTTGTTCCAGCATAAAGCCTTCTTCTTCAAGCCTGTCTTGCACGTGTTCAGGCAGGGTAATACGTGAAAACTTAAATACATGATGCTCGTCGGCTGCGATGCTCGCCGCGAAAGCAAAACCGTAAGCACCTTTGCCCACGTATTCAATATCGCTATAACCTAACTGCTGTAATTGTTGCTGACACAAGTCTAACCAATTACGCATCTTAGTCGCGTCATGATGATTCAACAGATAAATGGATTGTTCTTGCGCAATGTAGAATTGTTGTAGGTTTGGCTTGCTCATGTTTAGTCGCTATTAAGACTCTATGCACCACAATAGTGAAATTAGGCAGGTTGAGCAACTAGTGATCGGACAAAGAACTAAGGTTGAATAAAAATTCAGCAATAAAAAGTTGCGTAAATTAGTAATTATACTAATAATTAATACCAACCCTCGTTGAAGAGTGGTCTTGTTATGCATAGGGAAAATTGGTGAACACTAGGCTCTCGATAGAGTAATAGCTCGCTATTGGGATTGAGAGCAACGACGTATTCAGCTATTTTAACCAGCATAAGTGGGCAGTCTTTAATGCGGATTGGTATAATAGGTTAGAGTGCCGCCAAATGAGCACTTACGCAATAGTCGAAAAAGTCCAAAAATAAAAATTGAACGTTGAATATTTTAGCAATCGGGAGATTTACCATGTTAAAGAAATATTACCTCGCACTCGCTGTTGTTTTATCATTGCCAATGATGGCTAATGCAGCGGGAGACGCCGCTGCTGGCAAGGCTAAAGCCGCCATTTGCGCTGCGTGTCATGGCGCTGATGGAGTTTCAATCGCACCAATGTATCCTAATTTGAAAGGGCAAAAAGCCGCTTACATTGAGTCATCACTTAAAGCCTTTAAAGATAAAACGCGTACGGGTGGCCAAGCGGTGCAAATGTATGGCATGGCAGCGATGTTATCGGACGATGATATTAAAAACTTAGCCGCGTATTACAGCTCGTTGAAATAACCCATTGAAGTAGTTCGTTGAAATAGCTCTTTGAAATAGCATTTTAACAAAGCCATAAAAAAGCCCGTCAGTGAAATTACTCACCGACGGGCTTTTTGTTAGATTAAGGCGCTGAATAGTTACAAAACTTAAAGCGCTTCAATAGTCGCCTGTTGCTCTTTTAACTTAGCAATGGTTGCTTCCATTTCGCTCATCTTGGCACGTTCTTTTTCAATCACATCAGCAGGCGCTTTCGCGACAAAACGTTCGTTAGATAACTTGCCACTTGTGCGCGCCAAGTCTTTAGCTACTTTCTCTAACGCTTTGCTAATACGCGTTAACTCAGCTTCTTTATCGATTAGACCAGCCATAGGAATCAAGATTTCCATCGTGCCCACCAATGCCGTTGCCGACGCTGGCGCTTGCTCGCCATCGCTTAACAGCGTTAGGCTTTCAAGTTTCGCTAATGCTTTTAAGAAAGCTTCGTTGTCGCTTAAACGGCGCTGATTTTGTGCATCAACATTTTTCAGTAATACGTTTAATGGCTTGCTTGGACTAAGATCCATTTCACCACGAATATTACGAATGCCAACGATAAACTCTTTCACCCATTCCAAATCATTTAGGGCCGTCTCATCAATCAAACTTGCGTCTGCTTTAGGGAACGGTTGATTCATGATGGTAGCATGCTCGTCACTGGCGCCATTAATACCGGCTAGTGGTGCAAGACGCTGCCAAATTTCTTCGGTGATGTATGGCATTAATGGGTGCAATAAACGCAGAATAGCTTCTAGCGTTAATGCCAGCATTTTACGCGTGCCGCGTTTTTGTGCTTCGGTGCCTTTGAACAATACCGGCTTAGTTAGCTCTAGGTACCAACCACAGAACTGATTCCAAGTGAATTCATAGATACATTGCGCCGCTAAATCGAAACGATATGTGTCTAAATGGCCGCGATATTGGGTGATAACTTGCTGTAACTTAGCGTCGATCCAGCGATCTGCTAGGCTAAACTCATGCTCATTGCCACTTAAGAACTCTTGCTCTTCAGTATGCATTAATACATAACGGCTGCCATTCCATAACTTGTTACAGAAGTTGCGGTAACCTTCAACACGGCTTAAATCAAAGCTGATTTCACGGTTGCTAGAGGCTAATGAGGCAAAGGTGAAACGCATGGCATCAGTGCCGTAAGAGTCAATGCCGTCTGGGAACTGAGCGCGAGTAGATTTTTCAATCTTCGCCGCCATTTGTGGTTGCATCATGCCAGCAGTACGCTTAGCCACTAACTCTTCTAACGTGATACCGTCTAATAAATCGATAGGATCTAAGACGTTACCTTTAGATTTAGACATCTTATTGCCTTGCTCATCGCAAATTAGGCCGGTGATGTAAATTTCTTTGAACGGGACTTTACCGGTAAACTTCTTGGTCATCATGATCATGCGAGCAACCCAGAAGAAGATAATGTCAAAACCCGTCACCAATACAGAGCTTGGCACGAAGGTTTCTAAGTCTTCGGTTTTTTCTGGCCAGCCCATGGTCGCAAATGGCCATAATGCCGATGAGAACCATGTATCTAACACGTCTTCGTCTTGGCGTAATTTAACATCATCACCTAAGTTGTGCTTAATACGTACTTGCGCTTCGCTTTCGCCAACGTAGAAATTTTCTTGCTCGTCATACCAAGCAGGAATGCGATGTCCCCACCACAATTGACGTGAAATACACCAATCTTGAATGTTTTCCATCCAGTTGTAATAGGTCTTGTCCCAGTTTTCAGGCACGAATTTAATTTCGCCGCTGCGCACTGCTTCAATAGCAGGCTCGGCTAATGGCTTAACTTTGACATACCATTGGTCGGTCAACAGTGGCTCGATGATGCTGTTTGAGCGATCGCCGCGTGGCACCATTAATTTATGAGGCTTGATTTCAACCAGCAATCCTAGCGCGTCTAAATCGCTAATAATCTGCTTACGTGCGTCAAAACGATCCATGCCGCGATAAGCTTCTGGACAATCTTCATTCATTTCAGCATTTTTAGTTAAAATGTTGATGAGTGGTAACTTATGACGCTGACCCATTTCATAATCGTTAAAATCATGAGCTGGGGTTATTTTTACACAACCGGTACCAAAATCTGGTTCAACGTAATCATCACCAATAATTGGAATTAAACGACCCGTTAGCGGCAATTTAATTTCTTTGCCGATCAAGTGTGCGTAACGCTCATCTTCTGGATGAACAGCTACCGCGCTATCGCCTAACATGGTTTCTGGACGAGTCGTTGCGACAACTAATGCGCCACTGCCGTCACTTAGCGGGTAAGACATATGCCACATGTGACCGTCTTCTTCGGTGCTAACCACTTCTAAGTCAGATACCGCGGTGTGCAATACTGGATCCCAGTTAACTAAACGCTTGCCACGATAGATTAACCCTTCGTCATGCAGTGAAATAAACACTTCTTGCACGGCTTTAGACAAGTCTTCGTCCATGGTAAATGCTTCACGCGACCAATCTGGCGAGGTGCCTAAACGGCGCATTTGGCTAGTGATGGTGCCGCCAGATTTCTCTTTCCAATCCCAAATCTTCTTCACGAAGTCTTCGCGACCTAAATCGTGACGTGTTTTACCTTCGGCGTTTAATTGGCGTTCAACGACCATTTGCGTGGCAATGCCCGCGTGATCGGTGCCTGGTTGCCATAAGGTATTGTCGCCGTCCATGCGGTGATAACGGGTTAGCGCATCCATGATGGTATGCTGAAAAGCATGCCCCATGTGCAGGTTGCCGGTGACATTTGGCGGTGGCAATAAAATACAATAGCTTGGCTTAGTCGTATCGCCGTGCGGCTTAAATTGGTCAGTTGCTTCCCATTTTTTATAAATGGTTTGCTCTATGGCTTGTGGGTTATATGTTTTTTCCATGATCCGATCTTTGTATGTTAGGCGTTAGCAGTGATTAATCTTGATGCAAAACAGGTGCAAGGTTCATCACTCTGGCGTGATGAAAACGCTCTCGCGCTTGCTGTTTTTGCTCAGGTTCACTAGGAATAAAGTCGACTATTTGGCCGAAATTTACTGCAAATTGTGGCATAGGGTGCTGCAGGTTAATTAATACCTGACGGCGTCCCTGTGGCATTTGATGGCCAATCTCGATTGGCGCACCGTAATGTGGGCCTTCGCCCTGCAAATTATGCGGAATAAATTTCGCTGGTGGTAATTGCCACATTAATTCATCGATAGCTTCGCTGGTTTTAACGTCCATTGTCGCAATGAAAACGCGCAGGCCTTGCTGATAATAATCAGCGGCAAGCTGGCACACTTTTTCATGCAGGTTAGGCGCTGATTCAGTGGGGGCAGACAAATTGTAAAATGTAGTATTGGCCATAGCTCTTAATCATTTAAGGCAGCGACATTACATTAATGTCACTGCCTTTATCTTTTATTAATACCCATAATCAATGATCACGGGTATGTAAAACTTAATCGGCTAGAGAACTAGCGCGGTTAAGTAAAAACTGGGTTAACAAAGGCACCGGACGACCGGTTGCGCCTTTGTTAGCACCGCTATTCCATGCAGTGCCGGCAACATCAAGATGCGCCCATTGATATTTCTTGGTGAAACGCGACAAGAAACAAGCGGCGGTAATGCTGCCTGCTGCACGGCCACCAAGATTGGTGAAATCGGCAAACGGACTGTTTAACTGCTCTTGATACTCATCCCATAACGGCAAGCGCCATGCGCGATCGCTTGATTGCTCACCGGCATTTAATAGCTCATGCGCTAGTGGATTATGCGTGCTCATTAAGCCACAAGCGTGTTTACCTAATGCAACAATCACAGCACCGGTTAAGGTAGCCGTATCAATCACTAACTCAGGATTAAAACGCTCGACGTAAGTTAATACGTCACATAACACCAAACGGCCTTCGGCATCGGTATTTAATACTTCAACGGTTTGACCCGACATAGTAGTTAATATATCACCCGGGCGATATGCGTTTGACGAAGGCATGTTTTCACAACCTGCCAAAATGCCAATCACGTTTAGCGGTAAATCAAGATCAACCAATGACTGCATCGCACCTAAAACACCGGCTGCGCCGCCCATATCGTATTTCATTTCGTCCATGCCATCGCCTGGTTTTAATGAAATACCGCCGGAATCAAAGGTTAGCCCTTTGCCGACTAATACAATAGGTTTCGCGTCGGGATCTTTAGCGCCCTTATAAGTCATGATGGTCATTTGAGATTCATTGACACTGCCACGACCCACGGCTAAATAAGCTTCCATACCAAGCTCAGCCATTTGCTCTTCACCAATGGTCTCAACGGTCATTTTTTCGCAAGACTCACTTAATTGGCGAGACTGGCGTGATAAATAAGCTGGGTTACAAATGTTTGGCGGCATATTCGCCACGTCTTTACACAGGCTCATGCCATTAGATACAGCGTTACCATGACTAATAGCGCGCTCACCGGTTGGCAATTCACGGCGTGTTGGCACGTTAAAGACTAACTTACGCAGTGGACGACGCGTTTCATCTTTTTTGCTTTTAAGCGCATCAAAGACGTAAAGACTGTTGGTGGTGGTTTCGACGGCTTGACGCACCTTCCAATAAGTATCGCGACCTTTAACGTGTAGTTCGGTAAGGAAACAAACTGCTTCCATCGAACCCGTGTCGTTTAAGGTATTAATGGTTTTAGCAATAATCTGTTTGTATTGACGTTCGTCTAACTCACGTTCCTTGCCACAACCCACTAATAAGACGCGTTCACTTAGCACGTTATCTACATGGTGCAATAACAGTGTTTGGCCCACTTTGCCTTCAAGATCGCCGCGACGTAAAAGATTACTAATATAACCATCGCTGATCTTATCTAGTTGCTCTGCGATAGGGGATAAACGACGTGGTTCAAACACACCGACAACAATGCAGGCACTACGTTGTTTCTCGGGACTGCCACTTTTTACACTGAACTCCATGAGCTCTCCTAGGTTCTTAAAGACAAAGGCTTTTAATTGTTAGATAATAGCGTGCTCGACGATACCTTTGATCTATCCGTGGTCGATTAAGTACGCAAGTGATATATAATGTTAGTCAATATCGCCCGAATGCGATTATTTAATTGACCGAAACGGGTAGTTTACCGAAATATTAGGCCGTTTACAGTAAAATTGTAAGTTTAGTGATGGAAAACACAGTTGATAATTTTTAGTTATTTAATTAGAGAAGCATTAAAGTCTCAGCTCGCAGTGCTGTTTGTTTTAATGTCGATTTTTCTCAGTCAAAAGTTTGTAAGGATCTTGTCCAACGCCGTCGACGGTGACTTGCCCGGTACGCTAGTTGCAACGCTGGTGGTATTGAATTTACCCAAGTTGGCAGGGCTCATTTTACCGTTAAGTTTGTTTCTTGGCATACTGATGGCACACTCACGAATGTACGCCGATAGCGAAATGACCGTCATGCACGCGACTGGCATTAGTGAATGGTATGTTACCCGTGTCACCCTAGTGTTAGCCTTTATCATGATGATTATTGCTGGCTTAAACAGCATTTGGTTAGGGCCGTGGGCGCAAGAAAAAGAATATCAGGTGATGGATGAGGCACAAGCGGTCGCTGGCATATCAACCCTGTCTCCTGGGCGTTTTCAATATTCGTCTAACAAAAAAGCGGTGATATACGTTGAATCGATTACCGATGGCCAGCTAAATAACGTATTTGTAGCACAAATGCCCGCATTGCCGCCAAAAGAGCAAGATACTCCATTATTATTGGCACCTGAAATCGTGGTCGAAAAAGATAGCAGTGTGGTTATTGCCGCTAAAGGCAACGTCGTTGAAGAGAGCTCGGGCTCGCAGGTATTGCAGTTGTCTGACGGTAAACGTTATCAAGGTAAACCCGGCGGCGCGCAATATTCAACAATCGAATTTGCAAACTATCAAATGCAAATAAAAGAACAAGAAGTAGAGCAACGCCGTAGAAAATTAAGCGCGATACCATTGATGCAACTGATTGAAGATGGTGACGTCGACTCAATGGCCGAAGTACATTGGCGTTTGGCTATCCCATTAACGATCCCATTGTTAACACTTATCGCGGTGCCATTAGCGAGAGTGAGCCCGCGCCAAGGTAAGTTTTCCAAATTATTTCCAGCCATCATGTTATTCCTTGGTTATTACGTGATGCTGATGGCGGGGCGTAGTGCGCTAGAAGACGAAGTTATCCCAATGCACGTCGGCCTATGGTGGATCCACATTAGTGCGCTGGTATTGGGCTTGTCCCTGTTAATGAAAGAGCGTAAATTTGGTGTGGTAGTGCGTGCTAAATTCAAAAAATCGGCACCTAAAACAGACAAAGGCTCCACCGCATGATTAAAATTTTAGATATTTACATCGCTAAAATTATTGCTTCGAGCACGGCGTTTTGTTTGCTTATTTTAGTCGGATTAAGCTCAATGCTTAAATTTGTTGAACAGCTAAAATCGGTAGGACAAGGTACCTACTCCATGTTTGATGCGGCGATATTTGTCGTTTATATGGTGCCGCGTGATATCGAATTATTCTTTCCAATGGCTGCCTTATTAGGGGCGCTAATCGGACTCGGCATGATGGCGAGCAACAGTGAATTAGTGGTGATGCAAGCCGCTGGTATTTCACGGTTACAGGTCATCTTATCGGTGATGAAAACCGCTATTCCATTAATGTTATTAGTCATGATCTTAAGTGAGTGGGGCGCACCGTGGGCAGAACTGCAAGCGCGTAACTTACGCACCCAAGAGATATCTGGTGGCAGTTTGATTAAAAGCGAACATGGGCTTTGGGCTAAAGATGGCGAGCGCTTTGTTCACGTCAGCAAGGTTATTGAAACGGGTTTCCTAACTGGTGTGACAATTTATCAGTTTGATCAAAACAAAAGCCTATCAAAGGTAACGAAAGCTGAAATTGCACGATTTAAAGGAAAAGAGTGGCAGTTGGAAGTAGTGCACCAAACCGAGTTTTCAGCGCAAAAAACAACGGTAACTAATACGGAAATCCTGCCTTGGTTTTCAACATTAACACCTGACAAATTAGGTGTGGTCGCGGTTAACAAGCCAGAATCCTTGTCTATAGAAGGCTTGATTGATTATTTAGCTTATCTTAAAGCGAACAAGCAAGAGACTGATCGTTATCAACTAGCACTGTGGCGTAAGGTAATGCAGCCATTAACTGTTGCGGTAATGATGTTGCTAGCGTTATCGTTTGTGTTTGGTCCGCTGCGCAGCGTAAGCATGGGCGCAAGGTTGGTGATGGGAGTTATAACAGGTTTTGCTTTTCATCTAAGTAACGCAGCATTTGGTCCAATAAGTATGGTCTATAAACTGCCACCAATCTTAGGGGCGGTCATTCCAAGTTTATTCTTTTTAGCCATCGCCACGTACTTTCTGAATAGACGCGCTTAAAAACAACTATTAGTCATGTTGAGTAAGGCGTTAATTAGCCTCGCTCAACATGATGAAGTATTAAAGCTGATCCCAATTCTTAATTTTATTTGCCTCTAAACTCAGTACCACAATTTCGGACGCTGACATTCTGTCTGGCAAGCTCATACCTTCTGATTTTTTCGACAATAACCATAAGTTACCTAGACCGAAAAATCCTGTACTTAAACGCAGTAGCGCTTGCAGCAACGTGATTGAGCTGCCGTCCATGCGTTGTACTTTCAAGCGCCATGCACGCATGCCCAATGTTTGACCGCCATGGGTCCAGAACCAGACAAAGAAAATACAGACCACCGCAATCAAATAACCAGAATAGACATCACTTTTAATCAAACACGCTTGAATGTCTTGCTGATCAGGGCAAAAGGTAGGATTAAGATACGATAATACTGCAATCGTAATAAAACCAATAAAGTGAGCTACCGCATAAACGGCCATTGCTACCATAAAGTCATACATTAACGCGCCAAAGCGTCGTCTAAAACCCGCACGAGGAAAATCGGCGTGATTATCTTGAGTCATTATTTACACCCTACAAAAAATTTCGGCTAGTTTAACAAATATGGCGCTCGATACCAATTTGATTAAATCCTCAGCAATCAAACGCCTTAGCGGACCTATTTAACGAAATTATCACTTTGGCTATTGCCAACAAGACAAGCATGGGTATAATGCGACCCATACCAACGACTCGTCGTTAGATTACATAAAATGCCGGTATGGTGAAATTGGTATACACGACGGATTCAAAATCCGTTGCTTTCGAGCGTGGCGGTTCAAGTCCGCCTACCGGTACCATTTTATGTTTAAATCAACCAACGAAAGTTGGTTTTTTTATGCCTGGAATATAGTGAAAGCCTTACAGTGTCTGATTAAATAAGTTATACCACTATATTTAATAGGCATTCTTTATGTAGGTTTTTATAGCCTGAAAACTCCCAAATCCATACCTCTTCCTGTCTATATCCTGTAAACCCATGTGCGGATTATGTGCGCATCTAGATCCTAGTTAATCCTAATCTTTACCATAGCCAACACTCCTAGCTGCTAACTGCTCTGGTCTTTCTCCTGTTTTTTTCCGTGTAAATTAGTAGCTATGCCTTCTAGTAACGCCGCTTATAAGTCCCCAGCATTAGCCTAAGTTTGACGAATCTAGGATTAGAAAAATATATCCCCCAACCCGATGTAAGTTCGGGTTAGGGGGTATTCTTTCACATGGTTCTACTAATCAACGGGGTAGGCCATAGAATTAGGCTTAGTTCGCCAGAACAAGCAATCTGGATTGTGCTGTGAGCAAGGAGCGGCACAAAACGCGGTCACTTTAATAAACCTTAATGAATGCTAAAAATAATTAAATATTTAAAATTCCTGTTCTATTATATTGTTAGCTCGCGCGGCGTTATTTTTGTTAAATCTGATTCCGATGGGCTCTTGAATTAAGTAGTAGCGTCAAAAGTTTTGTCTGCCGTGGACTTGTCTGGTGGCTTATATCGCTTTCTAGCAGTTGTGAACTGATGCTGTTTTTAATTAACTTCACGCTACAACTCTGCACGAAAACTTGTCTATAGCCTCAAATTTTGGAGGTTGGCTTTTGGTTGTGCCTTGCCTTTGGTAAGTGCTGTTCAGTGTTGTCTAGGGTCGGTGATGTGTACCTATAAAGCTAACTCGCCTGGTCATGGGGGCAGTTGATACTTTTAGGCTTAGTTGTTTTGACTACTTGAAGAGCGTGGCATCTTCGGTGCCTTAAATATCGTAATCGATAAATTGTCTTACGCCTTATTTAATCGCGTTTTGCTGGATGTGTGTCACAAGCTCGTATGGGGATATATAACATTTACCATACGCACGTTTCTAATATTTCCCAAATATTGCCAGTTAACCCAGTAAGCCTGATTATATGGTTTATTACCGCTGTCTTAATATTTGAGGTTTAATTAACTGCATGATGCTTATTCTGTTATATAGAAGTGGTTACGCACAAAATGTAGTGGTCCATGTTATTTGACCACTACATTTAAATTATAAATATCACTGTTAATCAAGAACTTTAGCGCCAGGGATATACCCGCCTAACTTTGATACTTCATGTTTTATGTCGTTAGACAGATCAGTTGAACAACCACACCATTTTCGAATTAATTCTATTTCCTTTAAAAAATTGATATGGCATAAATTACTTATAACTATATTTCTAACTTCTCCATGTCCAATAGCCTGTTTATCGGTCTCAAAATCCGAACCATCATCTAGGCGGATCCATAGGTGATAATTCATATTTTCAGATAAGTATAGCCTTAAAATAACTCGTCCCCATTTATCAGGTTTAGAATTGAAAAATTGAGTGTTTGATGAGTAACAATATGGAGGTTTTCTAAATCCAAATATGTCATTATCGCTCCCCAATGAATTAGTGGTTAGGTCATTAAAAGACAAAGATACCCTTTCATTTATTTTAAAAGATTCGTCATGGATTTCATCTAATCTATAAGTATCACCTTTAAATTCAAGAACTATGTCACCATTAATAACCAATTCATTCAATTTAACAGAGGGGGTGACATCTGACATATGAAAGCTAAAATCAGACATTAACTCAAATTTGAAGAATGCAATTCTATATAGATTTTCCACCAATTTACTGTCGGGCTTTACTATATAATTTAGCCCTGCATCGGTTAAGATTGACAGTTCTATATGTAATTCTTTATCCGCACTGGTATGCTTGTTCTTACATTCGTTATACCAAAATTTAAATTTAGGCAATAATAGCAACTCATCAAGAAAGCGCAGTTTTTCATCGTCCGAAGCTGTACCATCAATAACGTTGATACAGTCGAGTATTTCTTTTTGATAATCGGCACGTGTTAGTAATTCATAAATTCGATGCTTTAATCTTTCCTTTGATGACTGTGAATAATTATCAGTGAACTCGTTTACTGAGTCATACACTTCAGCATTCATATACTGTCCTTTACCACGCCTAGGATAACCATAATTATCAATGATGATTTGACGTTGACTCGGTAATAACTTTCCTTTCCCTCTTTTATATTCACTTATTCTAGAGCCTTCAAGCCCGAGCAGTTCACCCAGCTCTTTTTGATTTCTACCTTCGTTCAAATAAGCTGATATAGCATGTTGAATCAATAACATCGATTCATTTTTAGATACGGGTTGCATGTGTAGTATTCCGTTTAGTTATTGTGTGCTATTAACTATAATCATATTACAAAAAGTGTCATTACGTGTAATCTGTAATTATTGCGAATAAATTACACCATCGATAAGGCTGTACAGTTTATTTGTTAGTAGGGTGTTTATCAAAAGACTGTACGCGAGTCGGAAACTAAAATAATGCCCCACTTCGAATTGATATCGAAGTGGGGTCTTATATTGGGTGCTGTTAGTCAGGACGTTCGTTTTTTGCTCGGCGGTGAGCAAGGAACGGCGCAAAGTGAATTCACGATAATTTGCCTTATTAAAGACTAAAAAATAAATAATATTAAAAATTCCTGTTCTATTATTTTGTTGGCTAAATGCGTCAAAATTTTTCGTAAAATGATCTGGTGTGGCGGTTCGCTGGGCTTAAGTTGCCAAATGGGCGCATGTGGTGGCTATCTATTGTGAAACCAATGAACTAGCGATTTTTCTTAATCGAGATCGCTGACGATTTACAAATAGTTTGGCATATTTTTGATGCGCGTTTCACTAAGGGCCTACTATTGAGTGGTGGTGTTCTGCGTTATATATGCGTTGTGATGTGCGATTATGGTTTGAAGCTCACTGCTCGTGTACTGGAACGCTGAAGCTGGATGTTGTGTAGTTGAGCATCGTAAATGGTAGGTAGTGTTTCCCTTTGTGCTGTTAAGAGTTTCATGGTGTGTGTCATTAGTCCGTATGGGGATATATGATATTTATCACGGTGTGGTTTATTCAGTCTTAGATTAAATGAGTGTTTTCATCGTAACTAGTTGAAATTACGAGTATATTGAACTAGTATCATTTGAAATTAAATATCTGCGTTGCGGCATTATCGCGCAATCCGGATAATATACTGTTAGCTGTTCATCATTGCTCGGAGATATCATGGAAGAACATGAAGTGAAAATTTACTTTGGCGGAGATTTGACTAATTTGTATGAATTAGGTTGGATTTCGTCGGATTTAAGTGCATTGATCGATTTTACCGAATTAGTAGAATCTGGAGATCAAGAGAGAACAGAAAAATACTTTGGTGAAAAAGCTCGTGGGTTTAATCGTTATACTAAGGTAGTTGACAAACCTCATAAAAGACCTGAAATTGTTGATGTCAGAAAAGGTTCAGTTGAATTAGTTATAGCTGGTTGTAGTGTTGCAGTAGCTGTAATTATGCCCCTTGTTCAAATTGCGGTACAAAGGTATTTTAATCAAAGAGATGAAGAATTATCTTTTGAAATTAGCCCTCAGGATACAAGTTTACAACGAATTATGAATACGTTTGCAAATGGTGAGTTTGGGCGAGGCTCAGAGGGTTTAGAATTGCTAATGTCAATTCTTCAACAAAGGAACTACAACGTAACACTTCTTGCTCAAAATATTTATCTTGTTGAGCATGTTATTGAAAAATATTCACAGCGTATAATTAAAACAATTAAAAAGAACCGAAAAAACAGCTAACAAATAAGAATAGGTGTCGCGTAGCCGACACCTTATTCGGGTGTTGGGCAAGCCCAGAAGCCCGCCTTATATAGTAAATTGAGATTCTTTGTTTGATGGACACGCAGCCTGTGGGTAAACTCAAGCCGAGTGTGGTTAAAGTAAAGTGGTCAGGTCGCTTGTATAGGGATACTTATAACCTACCCTGCCATGTACTCAATCACAGAGCTTTTAATTTTTTTAACTCGAACATCCTGGATGTACTTCATTCGTACCTCATTCTCTTCTACATCATAAAGGTGACCAATATCTGCAAACTTATCACTTAATCTATTTATTATTTTACTTGATAGCGAAAGATTAGAAAGACCGTGCGATCGCAATATTTTATAAAGGGATTCAGGCTCATCTTGTTGAATTTGAGAGCCACATTTAGGACAAAACTTAAAATTTTCATCAATAGTTCTAAAATCACATTTTGAATCTGTACAGCCAAACTCTGTGGATTCATTCAATCGCTCAGAAATTTCTTTAATAAAAAGAGTTGTATCATAATAAGCCTGGTTATTCTCTATAGCGACAGACGTATTTTTTAATTCAGATATGCTCTTTAAAACTAAATCGGTAAAAACTAAACTAGGGTTTAATGTTACGTAATAACCATATTTATGGTGACCTATGCTCTTCTTGCTATGATCAATTTTCACTATATTAGAGTAATCAAGAATAGAAAACATCTTTTCTAATTCATCATAAGCTGTAGTGGAAACAAAAAAACCAACTGATAACTTTCTCTTTTTTTCTATTTGCTTATTATTCCATACTCGTAAGTTTGGAATGATTATTTCTTTCATCATATCTTCAGCTTCACTAATATGCTGTGAATATTTAATTAAGCGCTGTTTTAAAGTTTCAAATTCCTTCCATTTAATATTAAAAACAGTACGAATAGTATTGATTAAAAACTGGACAGAAATATTAGATTGAAAACCCTTCGTATTTTCAATTTCATCAATAATATGAAAGGCAAATCTTGGATTTCCATTACTACAGATACAAATAGTATCTATAATATCTTTATTAATAGTAAGTTTATTCCAGTACCCTTTATCAAATTCTTGAATTCTTCTTTGCAATATATTTTTTACATATTTAATGTCTTCCGCACTATGCATATTCCATGAGACTTTTAGCTCTTTAGCATCCTGGCCTCGTTCAAAGTACTTTCCGTAATTAGTGATGCCTGGGTATACCGCAGCTTTACATGCAATTTTAGGATCTCTTAATGATTTAAAGAAAGTGAAAAATTTTTCCTGTTGTGAGTGAGAAAAGACATGAGCTGCTTCATCAAACAAGAATACAATTCGACTTAAATTGAAGTCATTAATGAGATTTTTCAAAAACTCTTTAAAATTCTGAGGGTTATCTAAAATGTTTGTGAGTTCTGTTGACGGTATTTTGTTTTTAAGATCTTGGTTTGTTTCAATATCTGCTTTTTCTAAGACCTTAATGTAGTCGTTCAATAAAGAGGAGTATTTATCGATATCCGTTTCAATGGAAGATCCAAAAATCACCTCTAGTCTCTTATTAAGCTTAGGAATGCAATCTGGTTTTAGTTCTTGTAATTTTTTTAATGTTTCTGAGAGGATTTTACCCATTGTCCACTGTAAAAAAGGATCTATGGAGTTATCGACTACAGTGATTCTCTCTATTCGAATAGACTCTTCAAAGCTTACCCAAACAGGTAAAATACTATTTTTTCCGAACTCTTTAGTCGACTGCAACATTGCAGCCTTCATAAGCATTGTCTTTCCTACACCACGACTTCCTTCTAAAAGATACTGCTCGGAATCTAAAAGCCTTGTAATTTTATCATCATTACGTGTTATGAAATACTTAGTTATTAACTCTTCAGTCAGACTTTCCGTGCGATCAAGTAAATAATCACCTAACGATTCCTTCATGATAATTCCTGTAATAATTGTGTTCTTGAGGCTAATTTATTAATTTCAAAACTCGATCTATCATTAAATCTTAAGATGTACATTATCGCTATAATATTCATAATATTTAGGTAATGTGTTTCGAATTGTTTAAATTCAACTTTTTTATATGATATTTTTAACGATTCTTTTTTAAACAATGTTTTATTTCTACCATGAACAACATCACATAATTTAGAATATTCAAGAGACAGAAATGAACTAATAGAGTCTTTATTTTTTTCTAAATCAACAGCACCATTATTAAAAGCTGTAATATATGAAGTCATATAAAATGAATCATCTCGAACTAAAGCGCTTACATATTTATTAGCTTTAGAGTTTTCATTTTTAGCGATATTCAATTCAATTTTATGATCATAAAAGTAGAACGAGTGGCATGCTAGCTCCAGAATATTTCTCAGGCCAGAAAGTGCTAATCGATTGTAACCCGATATAGATGCATGAATTACAGATATCACTTCTGAAATGATTTCATTCCAATAGAAGCTAGTATCACTATCAGATTCAGAGAACCTTTCGCCGATTTCCATAATAGAATTCAAAGCTTCAAGAATACCTGTGAGATCATTATCATGAAGAGTCTCAGTCTGAATCTTATTATTTTTCGCAATTAAAGCTAACAGGGTATTTTTTGTGTATGACATATCAAATATCAGTTAATTCAAGTAGATGTAAGCTAAATAAAAACATTCAAAAAGTCAATCTATGATATATATTTAGATAGTCCCTCCAGCAGTGTCAGGAACAGCAAAGATGAAACACGCATAAAAATATAGCTAATAAATAACGAGTTAATGAATACGTTAGAACACTTCAACCAAATAGCGATTTATATCATTAGGGTTAGCAAATCTCACATCGTTGAGGTTTTTTTTATGCCTGAAACTTAGAGAATCCCAGTTAGAGCTTGTCTATTATCGCGGTGCAACTATCATAACATCGTGAAATGCAGTTCAACACAGCCTAAAAGCGCCTCACGCCATACAACCTCCTGTCCATATCCGGTAAAACCATGTGTTGATGAAGTACGTCATTAGATTCTAGCCAATCCTATGCATTACCATAGCCAATACGGCTAGCCGTTAGCTCCTCTGGTCGTCCTCCGGCACTTTTAGAGTATATGAGCGTGGCAAGAAGAGTGCCCCCCCAAATTTGAATGGCATCGAAGTGGAGTCTTAACTGGGTGTCGGAAAGCGGGAACAGTACGGCAAGTCGCTAGATCTTTGCTGAACAATTCTGTTGATAAAAGGTCGTGGGTAAAAAAAAAATAGGCTTGGCGAATTTGTCACTGAGTTTTTTGTTTTCTTGTCATGGACGTGGATTAGAGGTGGCGAGATGCTGCCGAGTAATGAACCCCTGATGATCAACTGTAAACATGCTGACTATCAGGAGGTTTTTCTATTATTTGTAATAATAATCTCGCTTTTTTTACATGGGGTGAGTATCCCAGTTAATAAATTAGTTAGAGCCTTTCATTTAGGATATGGTTAAGTATTCACCATTTAACGGTAATACACTCTGCGAATAGCAGTTTTCAATTTATTGACAATCTCTTGAGATCCCCAGTTATTTTTACCTCTCAAGCTTTTCTTAAAATAAACCTTTAATTGACGGAGCTTAGGAAACTCATCATCACTATCAACGACTTTGTCTATTGCTATAACAAGTTCATAGCAACGAACTCTTGTGTTAAGACAAGGGTTTTGGATAACTATTTCAGTAAGAAGAAAAGAGGGGACACGCATAAAAATCTAGCTAATAAATAACTAGTTAATGAGTACGTTAGATTTCTCCAATCAAATAGCGATTTATACTATTTGGTTTAGCAAATGATAGTTATCTTGGTGCTGTGTTAAATAAATTTTTGATGAAAGCTATTGAATATCAGCTATATTCTTATACGTGTCCCATCTTTCTCCATAAATACAACAACTGGAAAATTCATGAAATCACTTTCACTAGCTTTGATCGATATTGGTGGCAAGAGAGTGACATTGCACGAGGCACTTTAGGGAAACCTGATAGCTGCCTCAATATCTTACATTTCAAACAATGACAACGGTTAGCACTATGCGTATTTCGCTCTGACAAATGGGTGTTATAGCGGTGTTAATTTTGTCGTAAACTTTATGCTCATAATTATTTTAATTTCCTTAAAGCTCATTATTTACTCATTATTTACGCCATCCGTTTTTCATTTGATGATGCAACCGTACTTGCAAGTTATATCAATAATTGAACCAGTTAATTAATACATTAAATAAAGAGAAGCCCTCATGAATTATCAAAACAACAAATTGAGTAGTCTCCTATCTGGAACATCTAAAGCTAGGAAATTAAGCACTGCCGTTATTGTGGCGTTAG
>JABSRV010000140.1 GCA_013214905.1 Psychrobium sp.
GTTGCTTTGGGAATATTTTTTGATGTATCTTTAGGTCACTAATTTTCTAGGTTATTTTTTCTCGGATAGAGCAATTTCAGATTTTTTTGTCAATATGCCCAAGATTAATTTTAAAAAAATCAATATCAAGTAGTGCAACGGTCAAATTAGTACGATTATCGAGCGCTTGTTCGTACTTCTTGCCACCTTCGTTAAAGAAATAACGACGGTTATACAAATTAGTTAAGTAATCTCGATTAGCGGCGTCTCGAATACGTTGAATCAACGCAATTTGCTCCATCGTCTTTAAAATACGCCACTGAAACTCTTCTTGAATAAACGGTGTTACTAAGAAGTCATTCGCGCCTTGCTTAATAAAGCGCGCTGACAAGGTTGGATCACTTGATGATGAGAGAGCTATGATTGGAAAATCGTCTCGCGATCTGGTCTGCCTAATTTGTTTAATTAGTTTAAGACCATCCATATTAGGCATGTTGTAATCAGTGATAAGTAAACCAATATCAGGCTGCTCTCTAAGCGCCGCTAACGCCTCAATGCCGTCAGCTACCTCAATCACTGGGTACAATAACTTCTCGCATTGCGCTTTGATGTAATTGCGTAATATACGTGAGTCGTCTACCACCAATACTTTAGTTTTTTTATTTAATATTAGCTGGTTAACTAATTTAAGCGCCTGCAAGTACGAGTCTCGATTATCTTTATAAATGTAATCTAGCACGCCAAGATTGATCATCTCGTCGCGCAACTCTTCACTAAATCGGGCCGTGAGCACAACAGTAGAGATTCCTTGCTTTAAGGTATACTCGATCGCTTCGCCGTGAGGCGCATCAGGTAAATTTAAATCAGCAAGCGCCAAGAAATAATCATTGTTCGCGATCAGTTGTCTTGCTTGTGCAAAATCTTCGGCAAAATCATACTGGCAGGTCAGTTCCGTCTGAGCCAAATGTTTAATGATTTTCCGTATAACCATACTATCTTCAATAATTAACAATTTAGACATTACTGAAAAATTTCCTCGTTTGATAATGGAAGGATTAATATCCTAAACTACGCTAAATAGTTAACTTTAAACAGGGATTATTACGCTAATCCGTTAATTTCTTCGTCGGTCAACTTACGCCACTGACCAGGTGCCAAATCATCGCCCAGCACTAACGGACCAATTTGTGAACGATGCAACGCCGTGACATGATTATCAACCGCGGAAAACATGCGTTTTACTTGATGATATTTTCCTTCACATATCGTTAAACGAGCTTTGTTATCGCTTAAAATCTCTAAGGTTGCCGGTCGAGTAAGGTCTGACTCATTATTGAGTTCAAGCCCCTCTTTGAAAACGTCAACCAATGATGGTTCTAATACTTCCATCACTTCAACCATATAGACTTTATTACACTTTGACTTAGGTGAAGTTATACGATGTGACCACTGTCCATCATCGGTTAACAGCACTAACCCCGTGGTATCTTTGTCTAATCTACCTGCAATGTGTAAACCACGATGCAGATCTTCATCAATCAGGTGTAATACCGACAAACCATCGTCATCAACCGTTGAGCAAACATAATCAACGGGCTTGTTTAACATGATGTAGGTTGGCCCTTTAACGGTGATTAGCACGCCGTTTAAGCGAACCACTTGCTCTTTAATTTTCACATCACCTTTTTTTACCACTACGCCGTCAACAGTGACATCACTACGATGTAATGCATGTTTAGCCGTTTTTCTAGTAAGGTTGGCATTTTCACTTAAATATTTATCTAATCGCATATTATGTTCTTTCTTTATAAATAAAAAAGCTGGCATCGATTACTCAATGCCAGCTTTGCTTGATTGCTGCTAATTATAGATGTTCGATCACTAAACAACCAGCAGAATAACCGGCGCCAAATGAACAAATAATCGCTTTGTCGCCAGTTACCATGTCGTCATGGTGACGATGAAAAGCAATAATAGAGCCAGCAGAGGCCGTATTAGCGAACTCGTTTAGGATAATTGGTGCTTCGTCGCCAACTGGATCACGCCCCAAAATCTTACGCGCCACAAACGTATTCATGTTGATATTGGCTTGATGTAAGAACAAACGCTTAAGATCTTTGGCCGTTAGCCCGTTCGCTGATAGTTCACCGTCGATTAGTGCATAGACCATCGGCAATACTTCTTTAAATACCTTACGCCCTTGCTGTACAAACTTTTTATCGTTGTCAAACATGGTGTCTGGATCACATTGGTTAATGTGGCCAAAATTACTGCGGATATTATTTGAGAACGTTGTCATCGGTTTTTGTGACAAGATTTTAAACGCGTGCTTGGCGTTTACAGTTTCTTCTTTCTCTACCACCACGGCGGTAGCCACGTCACCAAAAATGAAATGACTGTCGCGATCTCGGTAATTAATCTGTGGTGAAGCAATCTCAGGGCTAATGACTAACACGGTTTTAGCGGTGCCGCCTAACAATGCGTTTGACGCGTTCATGATGCCAAATGTTGCGGATGAGCAAGCCACCAGCATGTCAAATGCCCAGCCTTCACAGCCCAATAGCTTTTGCACTTCAATAGCAATAGCCGGATAGGCACGCTGAGTATAAGAGCAAGCAACAATGATAAGGTCGATGTCTTGCGCGCTTTTATTGGCCGCACTCATCGCTTGTTTAGCCGCAGCAACGGCCATTTCGGCTTGTAGCGATACTTCGTCGTCTTGACGCTGCGGGATCACCGGCATCATTAATTTAGTGTCTAAGATGCCATCTTTTGACATCACGTAGCGGTTTTCAATGCCTGACGCTTTTTTAATAAACTCACTGCTAGATGGCTTTAACGCTTCAATATCGCCGGCTTCGATAGCGGCATTATTTTCGACATTAAACTCACTAACATACTGGTTAAAAGCGGCGACCAATTCGTCGTTTGAAATGCTGTGTGGCGGGATATAAAGACCGCTGCCACTAATTACGATTGACATGATTCACTCCATCAATTTATTTATTGGATATTAAAAATTGGATATTAGAATAGACACTCTAAACATGAGAGGCATGTTACCTATTGTTTAGGTAGAACACCATCTCTTGTTTACATTCCAGTACCATAATCCCCCCGCTACAACCTTGAGTTATAACGCCTTGATGGCCTTTTCTAACCCTGCCATGGTCATCGGCTGCATGTTGTCACTAAGCAAGTCTTTGATATAGTCAATGCTCATGGTGTAACGCCAATGTTCTTGCGCAATGGGATTAAGCCAAACGCATTTATCAAAGTGATTAGTTAACCGTTTAAGCCATACCTCACCACTTTCTTCATTCCAATGCTCAACACTGCCACCTGGATAACTAATTTCATAAGGCCCCATTGACGCATCGCCAACAAATATCACCTTATAATCTTTACCGTAAGTACGAATAATTTCCCATACGTCTTTACGACTCGAATGTCGGCGCCCGTTGTCTTGCCATACGCTCTCATAAACACAGTTATGAAAATAAAAATATTCAAGATGCTTGAATTCACCACTGGCGGCACTAAACAGTTGCTCGACTTGTTCGATGTAGGGATCCATTGAACCGCCGACATCAAAAAACATCAAGACTTTAACCGCATTATGTCGTTCGCTAACCATTTTTATATCAAGATAACCCGCATTATTAGCGGTTGCTTGAATCGTCTGTGCAAGATCTAATTTGTCTTGTGCTCCACTGCGCGCAAATTTACGCAAGCGGCGCAACGCCACTTGCATGTTGCGAGTGCCCAGCAATTGCTGATCGCTTAAATTGGCATATCGGCGCTGCTCCCACACTTTAGCCGCGCGTTGCTGACTTTTACCGTCACCAATTTTGATGCCTTGCGGATTATAGCCCCCCGAGCCAAACGGTGATGTGCCGCCAGTGCCAATCCATTTATTGCCACCTTGGTGTCGTTTTTCTTGCTCTTTCATGCGCTGCGCTAAGGTATCGAGCAATTCATCTAACGAACCGAGCGCCTTTAACTGCTGCTTATCTTCGTCACTAAGAATCTTCTCGATTTCTTTACGAAGCCAATCGTTTGGAATATCTTTGTCAAATAAATCTAGCTTAACAATGCCTTCAAAATAGTCGCTAAAAGCGCGATCAAACTTGTCAAAGTGCGTCTCGTCTTTAACCATGATAATGCGCGCCAATTGATAA
The DNA here is from genome assembly GCA_013214905.1 of Psychrobium sp. Classification (GTDB taxonomy): domain Bacteria; phylum Pseudomonadota; class Gammaproteobacteria; order Enterobacterales; family Psychrobiaceae; genus Psychrobium. The sequence goes on from JABSRV010000140.1 coordinate 4,161, forward strand.
AACTTGTCAATGTCGGCAAAGACCAGCTGCTTGTCTAGCGCGTTGATAAGATCGAGTAGCTCGCGCACACTCACCTTTAATTCGTATTTTCGCAGGGTGAAGAAAAAATCAATTAACATAACCTATCACCTAGCCTATTGCTGGCGACGAGCTAAAAATGCAATTTTTTCAAACAAGCTCATGTCTTGCTCGTTTTTAAGCAACGCGCCATACAATGGCATGATCGATTGATCGTGCTGTTTGTCACGTAATACTTCACTGCTAATGTCTTGGGCTAACAGCAATTTTAACCAGTCAAGTAGCTCAGAGGTTGAAGGTTTTTTCTTTAAGCCTTGCAGATTACGCATTTCAAAAAAGCGTAATAAAGCTTGTTCTAATAATTTGGGCTTAATGTTAGGGTAATGCACCTCAACAATATCCTGCATCTGCTGCGCGTCTGGGAATTGGATGTAATGGAAAAAACAGCGACGTAGGAATGCGTCTGGCAGATCTTTTTCATTGTTTGAGGTAATGATCACGATAGGGCGGATTTTTGCTTTAACGGTTTGCTGTGTTTCATAAACAAAGAACTCCATTTTATCAAGCTCTAACAACAAATCGTTAGGAAATTCGATATCCGCTTTGTCTATTTCATCAATCAACAAAACTGGTCGTACGTCGCTATCAAATGCCTGCCACATCTTGCCAGGCACAATATAATTAGCAATGTCTTTTACCTTATCATCACCCAATTGCGAGTCACGTAAACGAGATACCGCGTCATACTCATAAAGCCCTTGCTGTGCTTTAGTGGTTGATTTGATATGCCACTGGATCAGCGGTGCACCTAATGAGTCGGCAAGTTCTTGCGCCAGCATCGTCTTACCGGTGCCGGGCTCCCCTTTTATAAGTAGTGGACGCTCTAGCGTAATGGCGGCTTCGACCGCTAATTTTAATTCTTCGCTAACCACATAACTTTCGGTGCTATTGAATGACATTTGTTATTTATATCCCAGCTTTAAACGGATGTTTACATTAACACAATGCGCCTTTGTCTCCTGTGACATATTGGAATAAGAACTTAGTTTTTTATTACATATGGTTATAACAAAATGTCACTTCACTTTTCTGTTGCTTGCTTTAAGCTAACACTATAGAGCTATTTTAAGCGTTGGCGCGATTGGCTCAACTTATCATCCGTGGCTAAAAGCATTGCAATCAACTATTAACGCTTTTACCTGCACTACGCCAGCACTAATAACCCAATTAAAGGAATGAACATGGCTAATATTGCACAAGATAATTCATTAACCATTGGCAAAACGCCATTGGTTCGTCTCAATAAAGTTTCAAATGGCAATGTCATTGCGAAAATAGAAAGTCGCAATCCTAGTTTTAGCATCAAGTGTCGCATTGGCGCTAGCATGATCTGGGACGCTGAAAAGACCGGTGTTTTAACCAAAGACAAAGAGTTAATCGAGCCTACTAGTGGTAATACCGGTATTGCTTTGGCCTTTGTTGCTGCGGCGCGCGGTTATAAATTATCTCTAACCATGCCAGACACCATGAGTTTAGAACGCCGTAAGCTGCTAAAAGCACTTGGCGCAAACCTAATATTAACCGAGGGCGCTAAAGGCATGGGCGGCGCGATTGCTAAGGCCAAAGAGATCCAAGAAAGCGACCCGAAAAAATATGTTTTACTGCAACAATTTGAAAACCCGGCTAATCCACAAATTCATGAAGAAACCACTGGCCCAGAAATTTGGGAAGATACCGATGGTCAAATCGATATATTCGTTGCAGGTGTAGGCACCGGCGGCACAATTACCGGCGTTAGTCGTTATATTAAAAAGACCTTGGGTAAGGCACTAATCAGTGTTGCGGTTGAGCCAACAAACTCACCTGTCATTACGCAAGCCAAAGCAGGTGAAGAGCTAACCCCTGGGCCACATAAAATACAAGGCATTGGTGCAGGTTTCATTCCTGGTAATCTTGATTTAGACATGGTTGATTTGGTTGAGCAAGTTGACAACGATGAAGCAATTTTGATGGCACAGCGCTTAATGGACGAAGAAGGCATTCTTGCTGGTATCTCTTCTGGTGCTGCGGTTGTGGCAGCAAATCGTATTGCTGCACTACCAGAATACGCGGGCAAGACTATTGTGGTTATTTTACCGAGTTCTGGTGAACGTTATTTGTCGACAGCATTATTTGCTGACGTTTTCACAGATCAAGAAAACTTACAATAATATAGACGATAAACGTTAGAGTAAGACATCAATCAAAGGATAGCGCACGCTATCCTTTTTTTTTGTCACTAATAAGGTAGACTCATTCTTTAGTATTATTAAAAAGGAGTTTAAAATTATGCCCAAACAGACCCTAGCGGTATTGCCACAACAGTTTACGATTCATAGTTTTAACCCAGAGCAGGCTCCGTCGTCTAAAATTTTTGAGCAAGAAATTTATTTTCTTGGCAAGACAGAAGAAGAGTTGTCGGTAGTCGTTCCATCAACATTGATTTTAGACAGCTTGGATAGCGAATCAGGCTGGCGTTGTTTAGAAGTGCTTGGCCCGCTGAATTTCTCGTTAACCGGTATTTTGTCGGGAATTTCTGGCGCGCTTGCCAGTGTCGACATTAGTATTTTTGCCATTTCAACGTTTGATACCGACTACATTTTGGTGAAGCAAATAAATCTGACCGAGGCTATCAACGTATTAGAACAAAATGATTATCGCATTAACCAGTCAGCTAATATTAGCTTAGATTAATCATCACTCATGACCCAATTATCAATTGTCGAAAAAGCAACCCCAGCGCTCGTAAAGCTCAAAGCTCTGATGTTATTGGCACCCATTAGCGGTGAAACAAAATTGGTCAAACAGCATAGTGATGTACTGATTAGTCATCACCTGTTAGGGCGAGGCATTGTCATTCATCCAGTGAGCAGCCGCCTCTTAGCTCCTTGCAGCGCCTCTGTTACTCACATCTCACCTAGCGGCCATCACATTACACTAACAACGACACTAGGCGTGGTCATTGAACTGATTGTTGGTGACAACGCCCTGCTAAGTCATGGCATAGGCATTGTTAAAAAAATACACGCTGGACAACTTGTCTACGCAGGGGATGTGTTGTTGGAGCTAGATCTGATAAAATTGAAGCAACACTTAAACTCCATAGACGTGGCTTTATTAGTCAGCAAAGGCGCCTTAAAAATCACCCCGCAAATGGGCCAAAAGCGTGCTGGTCAAGACAACGTCTTAAAATTAATTATAAAACTAATTGTAAAAACTGAGGAATCAACATGAGCACTATTGTTTATGGCATCAAAAACTGCGACACCATCAAAAAAGCCTTAAAGTGGTTAGACAACAACAACGTTGCCTATAGTTTTCATGATTATCGCAAAGACGGCTTAGACGAAGTGTTGTTAAACGAACTATGCCAACTAAGTGATCCTCAAGCGATGCTTAATAAGCGCAGCACCAGTTTTCGCGCGTTAAGTGACGAGCAAAAAAACAACCTAGATAACGACTCGCTCAAAGCACTGTTTTTAGACACCCCAACATTAATCAAACGACCACTGCTAATTAGTGACAATCAGTCACATTTGGGCTTTAAAGCCGAGCAATATCAAGACTTTTTCGCGTTGTAATGAAAGGATACCTCATGAATCAATCCGTTAATGATCAGCGATTATTCGATTTAAGCTGTGACTTGTTATCTCGCCCATCTGTTACCCCTGAAGATTGCGGCTGCCAAGACTTGCTTGCATCATATTTAACGCCATTGGGCTTTAACATTGAGGCAATGGATTTTAGTGACACCAAAAACATTTGGGCGCGAAAAGGCACAACTGAACCATTATTTTGTTTTGCCGGGCACACGGACGTTGTGCCCGTAGGCAATGAAAGTAAATGGCTGAACCCGCCATTCTCCCCTAAATTAATTGATGGCATGTTGCACGGTCGCGGCGCGGCAGACATGAAGGGCAGCATTGCTGCCATGACTATTGCCGTTGAACGTTTTGTACTACAATACCCTGATCACAATGGCTCGATTGCGTTTTTAATCACCAGTGACGAAGAAGGCCCATTTATTAATGGCACGACACGGGTGATTGATACGTTAGAAGCCCGCAACGAGAAAATTCAATATTGTATAGTCGGTGAACCCAGCAGCACAAATGAGCTTGGTGATATTGTTAAAAATGGTCGTCGTGGTTCACTCACCGGCGATCTCACTATTATTGGCAAGCAAGGCCATGTCGCCTATCCTCATTTAGCTGATAACCCTATTCATAAGGCGATGGCTGCTTTAGATGAGTTAGCGAGCACGCAGTGGGATCAAGGCAATGCGTCGTTTCCACCCACCAGCTTGCAAATATCCAACATTAATGGCGGCACAGGTGTCGGTAACGTTATTCCGGGCGAGTTAAAGGTGCAGTTTAATTTGCGTTATTCAACCGAGTTAACCGCGCAAAACATTATTGATAAAGTGAATCAATTGATGGATAAGCATCAACTTGAATACGACATTTCATGGACCTATAACGGACTGCCTTTTTTAACTGAACATGGTCATTTGCTCACTAGTGTTAAAGAATCAATCAAAGAAATCACCGGGCGTGATACCGATGCACAAACCACTGGTGGCACCTCAGATGGTCGATTTATCGCACCAACGGGTGCACAATTAGTCGAACTTGGCCCCGTTAACGCAACTATTCATCAAGTGAATGAATGTGTTAAATTCTCAGATCTTGAACTATTAACTGACGTTTATCAGCGTTTGTTAGAGAAGCTATTACTTGATTAAGG
>JABSRV010000141.1 GCA_013214905.1 Psychrobium sp.
TTTATCACCTGCAATAACTCAAGATAAACCAACAGCGTCTTTAGAGTTAACATGCGAATATTAGCTTGAGTTGAGAGGCTATTTTCAATAATTTCCCATTGCCCTGTTTGCTGTTTTATTTGCTGTAATACATGACCGATAGCATGTGCCTCTGGCGTATCACTGTAAACAAAATTTTCTAATACATTGAAGTTATCTTTGTTTGCGAGCACTAAACATTGTGCAGGCTGGCCGTCACGTCCGGCGCGGCCAATTTCTTGCGCGTAATTTTCGATAGATTTTGGCATGTCAAAATGGGCAACAAATCGAATATCGCTTTTGTCGATGCCCATGCCAAACGCGATAGTCGCGACAATGATTTGTCCATTATTGTGCATGAAATCATTGACGATCGCCGACCGTTTAACGTGATCAAATCCCGCGTGGTAAGCAACGGCATTAAAGCCTAAATTATTTAATTGCTGGGCTACCTGTTCTGCGGTTTTTTGCAGCGTTACATAGACAATGCCGCTTGTACCAACTTTATCGCCTAACCAGTGACTTAAGGTACTGATTTTTTCACTCGCGGGCACACCAACGACACTAAGCTGTAAGTTAGCGCGATAAAAGCCCGTGAGGGTAATATTCTTTTCGCTGATGCCGAATTTCGCCCCCATGTCGGCCACTACTTGATTAGTGGCAGTCGCGGTTAAAAGCAGCGCTTGGGGTATATTAAATTCACGTAAATAAAACGGTAATTTGAGATAATCAGGCCTGAAATTATGACCCCACTCTGAAATGCAATGCGCTTCATCAACAACCAGCAACGAGACAGCTACTTGGCTCAAGAACTGCCTGAAACGTTCATTGTTCAAACGCTCTACTGAAATCATTAGTATTTTAATATGACCACGACGCACGTCCGTCATAATTTGACTAACTTGCTCACGTGATTGTGTCGAGTCTATGCTTGCCGCGGCAATGCCCTTGGCGTGCAAAAAGGCTAATTGATCTTGCATCAAGGCTAATAAGGGCGATACCACTAAGGTTAAGTTGGGTAATTGCGTCGCGCTAAATTGATAACACAATGATTTACCGGAGCCAGTTGGGAATATGGCGGCGGCGCTTTCGCCGGCCAAGATATTGCTGACGACTTCTTTTTGACCCAGTCGAAAATTTGAAAAACCAAAATATTGCGCGAGTAGCTGCTCCATGCCTGGCTCCTTATTGTGTTAGTTTGTTATTGATAATGTCGCAGAATGAGACGCAGGAACAATTGACCAGCACTACCACCAGCTACTAATGAGCTCTTTTTTACACTGACGATACTGACTTGCGTAACGTAATGAACGGGTATGTACCTTTTTGGCTACTTTTTTTAACCATGGTTTTTTGTTGTAGGACTTGCGCTTATATCCACCCCACCCTTCATGGTAGTTCAAATATTGCTTGCCGGCATTCCACTTAGACACGCCATTTATTTTATGGGTGTTGTAAATAAACCAGCCCATGAAATCCATCGCGTCATCAAAATCATTGCGATCGCCCCAGGTGTTCCCAGTGGCCTTCACGTAGTCTTGCCAAGTCATGGTTTTGGCTTGTGCGTAGCCATAAGCAGTGCTAGCACGACCATAAGGGATAAATCCAAAGAAGTATCGCATAGGTGGTCGAGCTTCTGCTTTGAACGAGCTCTCTTGATACATCATTGCGATGGGTACGTGCACCGGCACACCCCATTTTTTCTGAGTATTTCGCGCAGCGTCATGCCAATCGGAGTTTTCTTCAAAAATGGCGCAAATATTTTCTGGATTGCTTGGCGGTGCAGTAGCACAGCCGCCAAGGATTAATAAGCAGAAAATTAGCAGTGTTGAACTGACTAATTTTCCAAACGGTGTATTAGCCATTACCTAAGCCTTGTTTTTGTCAAAATAGTCGGCAAGGTATTGCTCAATATTTTGCGTATCGCTATCTTCAATCGCTTGTTGCTCTTGCAACGAATCAATGGCTTGTTGTTTTAGCTGAGCATAACTTAACGTATTGTATTTATTTTCAGACAACTGTTGCTTAAACTTTAACGCCTGCTCAATGCCAAACGGTGTATTGTCTATATTACCGTCCAATAGTTTGGCCATTAATCGACCTGACATTGTCGTTTTCGGATCGTCAATCATGCTGCGATAACCAGCTAAACAGTCTTGATATTGGTGGCCACCTAGGTGATGGTCAAATAACTGTGCAATGCTAGTAAGCGCTTCAAATAAACGTTTCATCCAAGCTTGCACTGTTATTTCTTCTTGATCGTTTTTAAGTAACAAACCCGGCTGGCGGCCATAAAGAATGACCGCATTAAGGTTATCAACCTTCTCGTCACGTTGTTGCTGACTCATCGGGTTGTCTTGCCATAACAAGCAGTGAATTAAAAACATGTCTAGAAAACGAATTTGGTTTTCATCGATGCCCACATCAACAAATGGGTTAATGTCTAATGAACGAACTTCAATGTATTCAACACCGCCTTCACGCAGCGCTTGAGATGGTTTTTGCCCGGATTTGGCCACACGTTTTGGCCGGATCGGTGCGTATAGTTCATTTTCTATTTGCAAGACATTACAGTTTAATTGCTTATATTGTCCATTGTCTTTAATGCCCATTTGCGCAAACTTTGCCGACGGCGTAGCAATAGCCGTTGAGACCGAGTCTAAATAATTATCAAGGTTGTTATAACAAATCGATAAATTATCTTGCTCACTGTTGGTATAACCCAAATCGCTTAAGCGCAGGCTAGTACCATAAGGCAAGTAATAAGTACCTTGGCCCAATTTTTCAAACTTGTAAGGCATGTCACCTTGCAAGAATGAGCCACATAATGCGGGGGATGCGCCAAACATATATGGCACAACCCAGCCTAGGCGGTGAAAATTGCGAATTAAAGAGAAGTATCGCTCAGATCTAAATTCTTGCGTTGGTGTATTATCATCAACAAATGACTGTAATAACGGCCATGCGTCATCATGCAATGAAAAATTAAAATGCAAGCCGGAAATAACCTGCATTAATGAACCGTATCTATTACGCAGCCCTTCACGATAAATAGTCTTCATTTGCCCGACATTTGAGCTGCCGTATTGGGCAATTTGAATATCTTCTTCTTTGGTAACAATGCATGGCATGCTCATTGGCCACAACAATTCGCCGTCAATATTTTCTAGGGTATAACTATGAACGTCACGAAGATAACCAACAAGCTCATCGATATTTTTAGTGACGGGTGTAATAAACTCTAACAGTGACTCCGCATAATCGGTGGTAATAGACGGATGTGTCAACGCCGCGCCCAGAGCCTTAGAGTGAGGTTTGTCAGATAGTTTTGCTGACTCATCGATCCGCAATGCTTCGCGTTCAATGCCGCGCTGGATCCCGGTGAAAATAACCGCGTACTTTGGATCTTTTAGCTCAGCGAGCATGGTTTTATAACTATTAATCAAAATACTTTCTCAACTCTTTTATGTTTTCCGACACGACCAGTCACCTGAAGAATCAATGCAAGGCGATCTAATCGTGATGAAGTGTCACAAATATTAATATATACCCATAATCAATGGTCACGAGTATATTTGTCCAATCACTATGACTAATAAGACATAGCGAAGTGTTTTACCAATCGTTATTAATAATAAACTCATGGCTAACGGTAATTTAAAATATCCGGCGGCAATACACAATACGTCACCGACAATCGGCAACCAACTCATCAATAACGTGTAAACACCGTATCGGCGTACCCAGGCTACGGCTTTTGAATCAAACTGGCGAGATTTTAATTTTACTCTGCCAATATAACCCAAGGCATAACTGCTGATTGAGCCAAGGCTATTTCCTAGGCTTGCCACCACGACTAAAGCAATTAACTGTTCGGGCGCTTGATCTAGCCAATATAGCAATAAGGCCTCTGAGCCGCCGGGTAATAATGTTGCGGCCAGAAAGCTGGCAACAAACAGACTTAATAACATGCGCTTAGTGGGTCATCAAAATGTTAGTACTATTTTACCGCGCAGTTCACCGCTTTCTAATTGAGCATGCATCAGAGGCGCTTGTTTAAAATCGACATATTTAACGATATTGAGACGCAAGGTGTTATTTTCAACCATCGCGCTTAAATTAGCTAGCTGATTTGTATTGTTTGATACCAACATGCCTTGTGCTGATTCCACTTTAGCAGCAACACTTTGACAGACCACGTCAGCGCTCATGGTTGGCAAGGTCACTAGCCGTTTAATATGCCCTACCTGAGCAAGTTGCTTAATCGCTGTATCACCACCGATTAAATCAAACCATAAGTCGATATCGCCAATGGCTTGAAACGAACTTATGTCGTTATAATCAACAAAGGTGACGTTAGCAAATTCTTGCAATAGCGCTTGGTTAGCTAAACTAGCTATCGCCACCACGTTAGCGCCTGCATTAATCGCCAGTTGCAGCGCAAGATAACCTACCCCGCCACTAGCCCCGCTAATTAACACGGTTTCACCAGCCTGTAAGTTTCCAATATCAAACAAGCCCTGCCAAGCGGTAAGTCCTGCTAGTGGTAACGAAGCCAAGTCGTTATTTACCGAACCGTTATTGAGCTTAACAAGTTGCGCAGCGGATGACTTGACCAATTGCGCGTAACAACCTGCCTCTAAAGGGAAACCAACAAAACCGAGTACCTTGTCGCCAACACTAAAATCGCTAACATCTGGCGCCACTTCAATCACCTCGCCAAGCGTATCGTAGCCCAATACCATCGGCAATTTATCACCGTTTTTGGCCGCCGCCCACCCTAAACCAGCACGCGTTTTATAATCGATGGGATTAATAGAGCTAGCTATGTTGTTAATTAAGACTTCACCCGCTGCTAATACAGGACGATCAAAGCGCATTAATTGCAATTGTGCAGGCGAACCAAACTGCGCGATGGCCATGGCGTCGTATTGTGCGGGGTAAGTATTGCGTAACATAAAGCTTTGCCTTGTAATAACATTTTGCTAAAGTGATTCAATTGACCGCTATGATAATCGATTCATGATAACAAGAATATTTTTATTACCAATAATTCTCTGCCTGATGTGGGCGCTGTACCTTAATGCTAATGGCTGGAGTCTACGCCAAGGCAAGAAAGGATTCTTTGTTATATTAGGCGTAAGCGGTGTTATTGGTGGCTATTTGTCACTCATGCTGTGGTTAACCGCCCTCGATTAAGGAAAATTACAATATCTAAATAGACTAATAACAACACCTTCTGTTACAAAAAACGGTGTATTGCACATTCGCGCATCGATTTTTCCTTGCTATATTCTGCAATAGTTAGCTCAGCGCCAGACATTGAGGCTGCAGTTTCAATGATAATATAGCCATAATCAATAAATATGCAGGTTTTGTAACGCTCTAAAACTAATCAACTTCGTTGCGCTCAATCACACGCGCCAGCTATTGGTTAGCAAACTGCTCCTGCGTTGCCCTCCTATCGACTTTGCGTGCATGAATGCACGACCTTAGGTTCTGCTGGGAGCAGAGAACCTGCCATATCGAAATCAATCGCGCGCTTTGTTTATCGAATTTTATATCATTTACAAATTACTACATTTTCAATGACCACGGCTATGAGTATACTGTGCACATATCATAATGGAATATAGGAATTTCAATGCAGACATTTAACAAAAGTTTAATTTCCTCAGTATTATCAATAGCTTTAGTGGGCTGTGGTGGCTCTTCTGGTGGTTCAACAGATGGCGATAGTGGTGGCAGTGGTGGTGGCGGTAGCAATACCGAGTACAATTTCGCATTTTCTGCCAGCGTGACTAATAAATGTGGCGTTAAGCAACCATTGGCCAATATTGAATTTTTTGTGCAAGACAAAGATTGGAATTATGTGGCAACACACATTTCTGACGCCGATGGCAAAGTGGCTTTTACTACTAAAGATCAATTCATCAATTACACCGTTGTTACTAAAAAGAGTGAAAACGGCAGTTTAAGCGACGTAAAACTAACCAGTTTCGCCCAAGTTAAAAGCGGTAGTATGGTCAGCTTCATGCTCGACGATTCAAGCGCAGCAGACAATACAAGCTGTGAATGTATCACACAAGATGTGCAGTTAAATCACCCGAGAATCGATAGCATAAAATCAACCTTCACATCAGCAAGCAATACAGGCTCAAAAGTATTAAGCCCGTTTCAAACCTTGTTTAAGGGCGTGGAAGTTTGTCGTGTACAAGACGGTGAATGGCCAGTGCACTCGTTTATGGTCGAGGGACCAAGCGGAACTCGCCTACTAACGGGCTGGACCGGATTCATGACCGATTATGTGGCGAACGATGAAAGTCTGTGGTCACTTAATGGACTAGAAGCGTCTATTTCTCAGACCGTTGATCATAATGACTATGATACGTTGGTGACCGGACAATTATTTGATCAGCGCGTACATTTTAAGACAGAAGCTGCATTAAATGATACTGAAATTACATTTTTTGATAATCATCAATACACACAAAACTCTCGATATATGGGCATTGCCAGTAATATTCATCAGGAATCCACGTCTATTTTTGGCCGTTTAACCTTTAGTAGTGAACAGATCGTTTATTCAACACAATATGATGACGTGATTGATTTAACGCCAGAACATAACAAACCTGACATCGACATGCTTGGCTTAACCGATATTCAAAAAGATGGCGAATACGATTTTAGTGCCGTAAGCGGCTACCCTTTGGTTATTTTCACCAGTGAGTTAAGAACTCACGATCCAAAAACAGGTCAAGCTTATTCAACGACATGGAAAGTTTATGGGCCAAACAAAGGAAAGTTGCCGGTTAAAAGTGAACTACCTGGTTATGAGCATCTTATTAAGGATGACGTAAGCATAAAAAGTAGTGAAATGTTATTTTTAAGTAGCGATATAGCCAATGATTACGCCGCATTTATTGGCGCGGTGGCGATAGGCCAAGAACATCAAGTAACGGGACCATTCAGTCATTACCGGACACACTACGTTGGGCTGAAAATAAATTAAATTAGTTAAGATAAAAAAAGGACGCTATCGCGTAATGCCGTTCACTTAAGGTGAACGGCATTTCTTTTTTTCACGGGATACCTATCCTTTGAGCATTTCAACAATCTTGGATATTTCCTCTCTCGCCGATTTGGTAAAATAAATTGCTTGGCAGCCTGAGTAATATTCATTGTGTACTTAGGTATATTCCCTGGTGTACAAAATGATAATTGAGTTAGCTCATGAATGATGTGCATCGAAGCACCATGAAAACTTAATTGATTAGGGTGGACGCCATCGAGTGATGTTGCCATTAGCACCATCTGATAGCGTATTAAATTATACGCAAGTAATATGCCCCATAACTCTTGCCTAATGAGTTCTGGCTGATTACTTCGTAAAGTAAATCGGTTGTCTAATAACGATTGTTTCATTTCTCTGAATCCAAGTTCAATTTCCCAACGATGTGCATATAAATCGATAATATCAGCTGGCGGAAAACGCATTTGGTCGGTCATCGATGTCAGGATCTGGACATCTTTCCCTTTGATTTTTCTTGTTAATAGACGAGCTTCCATTGTCTTTGGTAGTTCAGGAAATTTTTTGCGTGATTGAGGTGTGGTGGTTAGTTTGATGAGTTTATCTTGTCGTCCGAAACTTCTAATCACTTCATATTGAGTGTTCTTTTTAAGCGGAATTAACCAGTGACGCATCTCACCCGTTGTTTGCCAACGATGCAACAAACCTAATGAATAAAAGCCTCGGTCGAATAATGTCAGGCTGTGATCAGGGGTATTATCAATTAATCCTAAGGCAAGATTCATCTCGTTAACTTCAACGCTATCAAAAACACTGTTTGTTAATAAATGGCTCGTTAGCTCCATCTGACATACCATGCGAACTTGAGGGTAACTTGCTTTACCATGTTGAGAGCCCGTTCTAGCGAACCCTTTACTGTTTTCATCAGTATCTGGCGTTCGCCATACCACACCATCGACACCTAATAAATTTAATCCACACCAGTTTCCGTGGTTAGCAGATTGATTCCATTGTTTTTGGGTTTGCTGAAAGACAGATTCAATGACTTTACTTCCTAGTTTTTTTCTCGCTTGCGTGACGGCACTAGAGGCTACATACGGCATACCGCTAGGTAAAATAATATCTAATTGGTTAAGTAGCTGACGCATAGGAAATTTGCGAAATAGCGCCATGCCAATAACTGCCCATACCATATTTTCCATCGGTAGTTTACGCTTTCGAATAGTAGCAACGCCGTTTTCTTTTAGTCCAGCATCAATTATTTCGGGAGAGAGAATGTCGGTTAAATTCTGAAACTCTGTGACATTATTTGAGTTAACTAAAGAAAGGGCTGTGGAAAGTTGCATAAAAAATCCGGTGAGTTCTGATCACCGGATTTTGATCTCATTTTCTAAAAAAGCAAGATATTTAAGCTTAACTGATCGGCATTACGCTATCGCGTCCTTTTTTTTATCGCTAAAATCTAACCAAAAATTAATTAGTTTTTGCGGCTAAATATTTAATTAACGCCGTAAGTTTAATATTAAATTGTTCACCACGCGCCTTAATAGAACCCATGTTAATCTGATATTTACCATTCACGATTAATGCTGGTACGCCACGGATATTCTTCGTAGCGGTATTTTTATCCATACGCGCTACTTTACCGTTAACAGCAAAACTATTTACTGCAGCATCAAATTTCTTACCGTCGATACCGGCATCCGTAAACACGGTACGAATATCGTCACGACAGTATAACGACGCTTTTGATCATGGATCGCAGTGAAAATTGCCGATGACATTTGGTGCTCAACATTCAATAGCTCTGCAGTCG
>JABSRV010000142.1 GCA_013214905.1 Psychrobium sp.
CCTTGGCCTTGGTATTGTGCAAGATTTACTGCAATCAGGGTATAAAGTATCAAGTTGCAGCCGAAGCAAAACACCGGCCGTTGAACAACTTGAAGCGAGCTATCCACACTTTAAATGGTTTCAAGCAGAAATAGGCGATGCGCAACAGACCATCGACTTCGTGCAACAAGCCTGTCTTTGGGCAGATGGCACTCCGCTTTGGGGCTTAATTAATAACGCTGGCATCGCGAAAGAAGGTGTCTTAGCGACCTTTCCAAATGTCGATAGCGACCAACTTATTCAAATCAATCTCACTGGCGCGTTATATTTGGCTAGAGAAGCCTTACGGATATTTTTACGACAAAATAGTGCGGGTAGAATCATTAACATTAGCTCAATTATTGGATCTCGAGGTTATACAGGTCTCGCCGCATATTCCGCATCTAAAGCCGGATTAGACGGTTTAACTAGGGCGCTGGCTCGTGAAAATGGCCGCCGTAATATTACGGTGAATTCAGTGGCTCCAGGTTATCTAGATACCGAAATGTCGTCAACCTTGTCGGCTCACAAACGCCAACAAATTATTCGTCGCACGCCAATGCATAGACTAGGCAATGTTGATGATATTACACCCACTATTCACTTTTTACTGAGCGATGGGGCTGCCTTTATCACCGGACAAACAATCACCATTGACGGTGGCATTACTACTTAGGGAGTGAATACATGTCGAACGCATCTTGTCAGGCTTGCGATTTATTAAACTGGGATCATTTCTCCAACATATCTTTTGGTTTGTGGGATGAGGATCAGCAGTATATTGTTCGGAAAAACAAACTATATCCATTAGCACAATGCCTTTCTTGCGGGCATGTTCAGGTGAGTACTAAATACGACAATACTGAGACAACACCCAGGCTTGAGATAGCAATAAATACGGCAGTTGATACAGTGGTTCATTATCAGGCGCGATGTATAGCCAAACGCCAGCGCTTAGAAAAAACTATCCTTGATTCTGTTTACTCAGAAAAAAATCTAGGATCTTGGAAGGGGGTGCTGATTTTTATGCCACGGTGTCTCACTGTGAACCATTAAAAAACTTAATCGAGCAAGGTGAAATCACCTTATTCGACTATCAATTAAAACACAAAAAACATCTTAGACAAACGATTCAATGTACCATCGATATCTCTGATTATTCGGGCGTTGTTTACTTGCCGCCTTGACTAGCTGAGACACGAATAAAGATGAATAAAATAAGTAAGCTCAGGCCAAATACAATAGATATGTTTGCCATAATTTAAGGAAATAAAATGACTAAAGAATTTCAGCAGTGCCCTATTTGCTCCGGCTTGTCTTGGTTGACCATTGATACACTCCACTCTGGCATATGGGATAAAGAAAAAAACGAATTAACACGTATCGAATTGGATTTTCCGATAGGTGAATGTGAACAATGCAGCCATGTTCAAGTAAATACGATTTATAATGAATTTATTTTTTCGTGTCTTTATTTCAGTGATGTTCGAGAACCACCGATGTTTTTCTTACCCAAAGTCGATGAGAAACAACCTTATCAACAAATGTTCGACTTCTTTAAGGAGTACATACCTGAAAATAGCAATATTGTTGATTTTGGTTGCGGGGCTGGTAATATTTTTAAGGAAATAAAAAAACACAAAATCGCTACAGATTCTTTAACCGGAATCGACTTTAATCCCATGGTCGATGACAAAAAAGTTAAAACACTGATATGGGATCTTAACTCACTGGACAATTTAACAAATGAATTGTGGCCATCAGGCATCGATTTAGCAATTTCAACCCATGTATTAGAACATGTCATCAATCCGGTATCGTTCTTATCCAATATAGCTAACAACCTAGCTGATACAGGTAAAATATTTATCGAAGTACCCGATTGCAGCCATGATATTGATTTGTCAAACATTGCGATGGCCAATTCAGTGCATGGGCAACACATCCATTATTATACCAAAAATAGTTTATCAAAAATTGCTGATCGAGCAGGGCTTAGAATAATAAAAACACAACAAATCATGACACGTGTCATACCCCGAATATTAATTATTTTGGAAAAAAACTCCCAAACACCTAGCTGTAATGTAATACAAAATACTGCCGTATCTACTATAAAGCACCATTTCAAACAGCTCGCTACACTGCAAGATTCACTAGCCGCGATCATTATCGCTGAAATAGATAAAAATGGTAGCGCGGGCATTTGGGGAATTGGTGGTGATGCATATTTATTAATGAAAAATAACCCAAATTTAATACAGTTAATTAAAGAAAAAAAATTAAAATTGTTTGATTATGAATTAGCGGGGCATCGATACCACGAACAACTAATTGAGTCTAGCACCAATCTATCTTCAGTAGAGTTTACCGTTTTCATGACCCCTGTATATGCTGTAACCAGAGATAATATGAAGCGAGTAAGCCAAGATTGGTTGAGTAATATTATAGATCCATATTGCTAATATTTGCCGTTTACTACGTCGCGGTTCTAGCCTTTACATTGAGGGTGAATCGCTTTATAAAACCCACTAAACCTGTCTGGGATATTCATTCTGACTACAAATTTGATAGCCGAATTAATTCTTAAAACATGCTATTCGAGGTTCCTACTACTCAAAATTTGGTGCAAGTTTAACCAATAGTTCATACTCAATAATGTCTGCGATGAAGATGGCATCGCGGCGTTGTTGACCTTGAAAAATCAAATTCAATAGACCTTCGACATACTCATTATTTATATTATCGTTTTGCGCCAAATAGTGCTCTAATTGACCAATAAAAGAAATCAGTAATTCATTTGCCTCACCTTCATAGCCCTGCCTAAAGTTGTCACATATCAATTTCCCGCTTTGGGACAGTGTCTCAAATATTACTTGTTCCGCCACAATTTTGCTCCTTCGATTTTAGCGCCTAATTCGCTACCTGTGTAAAAGGTGACCTGAGGCTGTGTTGCGATATACCCCTCTAAATCACGTAAATAGCCTTTTAAATTCGCTAAGGTTGGTACTTTTTCACCGCGACTATTAAACACCCAATGTGCAGTATTTTGGGTATTTAACACCGCAGCATATTCGATATCATGGGCATGACTACGATTATGGGTAAAAGCAAAGTCGGCCCCTAAAAACAATACCTCACATGCCCCTATTTTTACGGCTAAATCAACGGCAGAATGAATGACACTGCCACCGCTGAACAATTTAGCCCTAGGATAGATTTTAGCAATATCATCATATAAAGCCGCCGACGAGTAAGTAGCATAACGTTGACCAGGCCAGCTATCTAAAAAATGGTGATTAACACGAGGGGAATAGACCAGCGAGGTTTTATTTAAACGCGTTAAGTCGACCCCATCGAATAAATGCTTAGCGTATTGATCAATTGAGATCACAACATCGGGTATAATATTTTTATCGAGCAAGACTTTAACGCTGGCATCTAACGCAATCAATATCGAATTTTTATCCAGCCCCTGCATTAACCACGGTAAATGATCCGCTAGCGTCGGCCCAGCAGCTGCGATAACAACCCGTTGATATTTTTGATTAAACAATGCCTTAACATCGCCCGTTTGCCCGACCAAATTAAAGTTTTCGGCTATTGCATTTTTTGCGTCTGTATTCTCTTCGCTATGGCGTTTAGATAAATAATCATGACTTAATTCCAGCTCCAATTTGTCTCTCAATGACGCGGCTAAATCGTCAGCCAATACAAGCTCAGCGGGCAAAGCAACGAATGGGCTATATACCTCTCCTGACTGCTGATAAGTGAATAAGTTGGTGCGAGGATCGCTTAACCAATCGCGGTGGTCAAATAACGCTAGAGAGTAATAAAAAATGGTGAAATTAAGAATACACACATTCAGCTCAATTATGCATTCTCGATCTAATAAGTTTTGTTGCAGCCGCCCTACTCCTGGGCCGTAAACATAAGCGATATGCGATCTAGGATCAATACGACTGGCCTGCAACTCTGCCTCAATTTCAGGCTGATAATTAGCGGTTAACTGAATATCATTAACGATTAATGTATATTGCTGTGGCTCTACCTGAACGCTTTCAGGTGAACATTGCTCTAACATTACTAGTATATCCGGCCAACGCTCGGAGATTAAAAGCAGATTTTGTTCAACTATCTGTTGATCCATTATTTATCCCGTAATAACTGAATTTCACGATTGTATTAGTTTAATTTTTTCTAACCAGAAATCGGCCACAGTATGCTGAGGGCTCAATTGCTTAACAAAATCAAACGCCATTTTCGCTGACTCAATAGCACCGCGTTCAAAGAAAAGCTCCCCCAATTCACACCATACTTTTTTGTCAGTATTAAATAGCTCTAGATATATTGAATAAGCTTCAATCGCTTGTTCACCTTTACCATTTATTTTTAATATATTGGCGTACAATGGCTGATGCAAGGGGATATCTTCACTTAGTTTAGCCAATATACTTTCAGCCTCAACATACAATTCAAGTGTCAACATTTGAGAAGCCATAAGTTTATATTCAGACTCACCTAAGACTTTCGTATCTATCTGAGTAAATAGTTTGTAAGAAAGGGTTACCTCGCCACCTAAGTGCATTAAATAAGCTTTGCTCATCATCGTTAACGAGGCTACTTCATCTTCATCTCTAATCACTGATTTTAATTGCTGATTCAATAAAGATAGGCCCTGCTTATTTTCTTCTAAGTATAATGTTCTTATTTTTTTAGAAACACCGGACAGAGAATATTGAAACGTCGCAAACGCCAAATCGATCGTTTGATGATATTCGATTTGCTGCGACTTTAAACAAGCGAGTTCATCGGCTAAACCGTTTACTAATGCTGCCTCATCGCTAACATATCGGTTCATCCATAATGCTAAACACGAAAACTCCTGCTGTTGTTGCCAATAGCTAATGAGTTGTTTCATATTAGGCTTTGATTTTGTCTGCTCAATTCTTATTTCAAGTCTCTGGCCTGCTGACTTTAATAGATCTTGCAACGTCGCTACTGCAACCAGATATGCTCGGTAATACAAATAACCTTTTTTTTCTATCTGCTCGTTAGTCCAATGCTGAGATTCCGTATCGCCAAGTATTTTTACAAACTCTTTTACGGCTAACTTTTTCAGAAACAACGTCATATATTCATAACGTGTGCTTAGTAATTTTTCTATTTGATCTAGCCGGTGCTTGCATTGGCTTTGTTTCTTTTCAGTTGATGAGCTATCACACATTTGCTGATTAGCTGTAATAGCTTCTTCCGCGATTTTCTTTATCGCGATTAAATCACGTTGTACTTTATCGAATTCGTTATCAATAATATTATTATCTTGCTGATTTACCTGCCTCGAAAATGCTGGGATCAGACGTTTGAAAGTGTCAGATGGCTGCTCAGGCAAGGTCTCTAATTCAATTTTTTTGTAATCTATAAAAACCACATTATCTATCTTAGCTGCATTTTCAGATAGGTTGTAAATATCACAGCCTCGCTCTAACCCTACCGCTGCTTGCATGCTTAATGCTTTACCAGCAAATACAAGGTTGACGACAGTTTCTGCTCTTTCACCTTTATATGTTTCAACCCAAGGCTGCTGCCGAGATAAATCAGCACCAATTTTTTCCTCGTAACTGCTACTGGCATGTGTCGCACCTGACGAGCTATAACATAAGTCGGCTCCAGTCAGTAATATCTTCGAAAAGCCCATATTGATAGCGCAAACCAACGCGCTATTGGTAACCGTCGGTCCACCCACTTGGTCATGGCACACGTTAAGATCACTTTGCCATGGTAATCGTTTACCTAAATAGACTGACTGACCATGCCATTGCGCTAGCAACTTTGGAACGACGTGAAAGGAGTTTATTAACAAGACATTTGAGTCGAGCTGCAATGCTTCTTTACTTATGTCATAACTAACATCTTGAGGATCAATACTGACAATAATATGAGGCGAGACCCCTTCGACCAACAATCGTTTCGCAACGCGAGACGCCGCAATGATGACAAGCTTATCTTTATTCACCTTAATCCATGGTAAATGTTCATCTAACGAAGGTCCCCCACCAAGTATTACACACGTCTTCCCCTTAAATGCATTGTTAAGCAGCGCGCTCGAATAAATATTATCTGAGACATTTTGTAATTGACGTTTAATAAACCAATAGTTACCAAAATTACCGTGAATCTCATGCGATTTATTCTGGAAAGCAAACTCGATGTCTATTCTCGCTGCATTGTATTGCAGAAGTTTCACATCGATAACTGAAACACTATAGTGAATTTTAATTCTATTATTATAAAAATAAGCATTCGAGCTACTACTGTCATAGCCATCTAACCATTGTTGTGGTGTACAGAATTTAAGTCGATTTTTCCACTCAGGAGGTAGCTCAGGACGGATCATATCAATGTATTGTGGTAGTTCGATAAATAGATAAATTGTGTTGTCAGGAATGCCATGCTCAACAATATACTGTATTAATAAACCAGAATCAGTCCCGATCACTATATGGTAGGCGTCTTCGCTCCATAATTCGTTTCCAATCAATGTCTCATAAATTGTTGACGAACTAGATTTAATGAAAGAATCTCCATTTACAGAATATAGAAATTGCTCACCAAAATCATTGCTTAAAAGGGCCTCACTCTTAGCATCTGTAACCGTATCCATGTTAATCCTATTAAACTTGTTAATGTTATAAAACAAACAATTATATATTGAGGCGACGGCGTGTAAAACATTATTTTGGATTAATTACTCAAAAGATAATTTTCATAACGACTAATGTAATAACTAAATATAATCTATGTGATTTATTGTTTCATCATAACTAATAATGGGTTAATATTATTGCTATTAATTAGCATTTTTGTTGAAACAATATGACTCGTCTCTCGATAAAAAAATACAAACAAACCAGCATTTCCGGCGCTGCTGACAATAACCCACATCAGCTTGTTGCTGCAATATTCCGTCAGTTATTGGGTAATATCGCCGCCGCAAAAGGTGCCATCGCTCAGAATGATATTCCTAAGCGTAATGAGCTAATAAACAAAGCAACGATGCTGATTGGCGTATTGGAACAATCTTTAGATTTTGACAATGGCGGAGAGATATCAGATAACTTGGCCTCTCTTTATGAGTACTCGACATTTTTACTGTTTGAAGCTAACAGCAAAAATAATATCGATAAGTTAGAAGAGGTAATCCAGATACTATTACCGATCAAATCAGCTTGGGATCAAATCCCCAATGATGAACGCAATAAAGCGGGTTTTTCGAATTGATGTTAGAGGAAAAGTTACACCAACTGCTCGAGTTGTCGATAAAACTAAAGGCAATGATGTCGACGGTGGATATTACAGCGGACAATGAAGACGTGCTTTCACAGGCCGTTGAGCTGGTACAACAAAGAGACAAAACAGTAAGAGAACTGTTTAATGCTTACTCAGCAGAGCAACTAACAGAGTTCTCAACGTTATTGAATGAGTTTGTCGAGCATGATGAAGAATTACAAACAATATCGCTTGCTATAAAAACTAACATGAGCAAGCAAATAGTTAAACAAAAGCGTAATACTAAAGCTGCAAAAGCGTATTTGAATAAATAAATGCCTGCTTGATTAATTCCTATTTCTTACCACACCTGGCATACTATTAAGTTGTGACATCACGAAACTACCCGTTGAGGACAGATTGGCAACTAATGCGTCCATGGCGTTATATTGAGAGTATAGTCGCGCTTCATACTTATCCATTTTCATGGTAAATGATTCCATACTGTCATCAAGGCGAGTCATTTGTTTGTTATAACCTTCCACTCGGCTATCGACTAGACCATAACTTTCGGTATAACTGTTAATAAAAGTATCCATCGATGCACCAAAGCCAGGTGTGCTATCGGTGCCTATAAAAAAGGCTTGTACATCAAGAGGGTTGTCACTAAGTTGTTCGGTGAGCTTTTCCTTATCAAAAGTTAACTTACCATAACGGTCAGCAGTAACACCAAGTTGTGTCAGCGCCATTGTTCCACCGCTTGCGGTGCCAAAAGATGAACTTAAGAAATTTCGTAATTTTGAGGTCACACTACGTAACATTGAGTCACCAGACAAAACCCCAGACTTTTCATCTTTCTCTTTATTACCAGCCTTGCTCATCTTTTTGACTAGTTCAGACAGCTCGTTATAAGCCGTCACATAGGACTCTAGACCCTCTTCAACTAATTTATTATTGACTTCAATACCCAGAGTTGATTTATCTTCAACATCATGCGCTTTAAGCACATCAATAGTCACGCCTTGAATGGCATCTTTAAATTCATTAGTTGCACTAGTCAGGATTATCGCACCATCAACCGTTATTGATGCATCTTTTGCCGGGGTTAACTCGGTTAGGTTAGCCGTTGTGAAATCAGCTAAACGACCGGTGACACTAGCAGCAGTGACGTTAATTGCATTATCAATACCGGTTTTTTTTGAACTCATGACTAAGCGTTGCGCACCATCGGCTTCGGTTATAATGGTTGCTATCGTCGAAGTATTATCGGTTGAATCATTGATTTTATTTCGGATATTGGCCAACGTATCGGCAGGATCGACAACAATATCAAAGCTTGAACTACCGTCAGCCGTTGCAAACGTTAAGGTACCACTACCAACTGTTTCGGCGTCGGTAAATGTCGAGGTCATGCTCTTATGAGCTTGGGCTAGATTATTGACTTTAATATCAAATGAGCCAAGTTGCGCGGTAGTATCGGAAGAGACGTTGATGAACTCATCGGTACCTGTTGCCGTACTTTCCTTAAAGCTTTTTGCCTTACTGAGTCCTTCTATTGAA
>JABSRV010000143.1 GCA_013214905.1 Psychrobium sp.
CCTACCACGCTACTCTTTTAATCAAAGAACGATAAATGCACTAATCATTAACAGCCAATAATTTATACAACTTGGATAGTTTTGACTAAGTTCAGATTTATTCATTTAATAGAACATTAAATAGAGTGTGATAATGCATTGTTTTTTCGTGCATACGTTTGCCACCATAAAAAATGCATTCAACATCCCCAACAAAACGCCTCCGACATTGAGTTTCAACACTAACAACGCCATGTAACCAAGTTCTTAAGTGCAGCATGTAACGTGATTTAATGATTGCCTAACACTTAAGTCACAACGATAACTAGTCTCACTTCCTTTTACCGCACACTAATTTTTATCATGTCTTTAGTTGCATTTATCGGGTCAGAAACACGAAAACAGAAAACACAGGCTAAAAACACATCAACCAGTCAAAAAGCAAACAACGTGCAATATCAACGCTTAACACGTCAAACTAACAATTAAGTTTCCTATAGGAAACTTTTAAGTTGTATATGAGAAAAATGGCTGTTATGTTTACCAAATGTTACACGGTGTGCGCAATTGTTAACGCAATGATAGGAGCACTACCTTTAAAATATCGATATCGACGCCAAACTGCATTTTATAAGTTTGGCGTCGATGCAAAATAGCCACCAATAATCACTGCAGTTGCTCTCTATATAGAATGTCGCGCAGCAAAAGAAGGATAATAATAATGAAAAGCACTTATACATCTTGTGAACTTGAACATTTTTTCTCGGCAAGTCTTCCAGTAACCGACGGCGCAGTACAAATGGCCATCGAACTTGAGAATAAACGCCAAGAGCAACAAATAGAATTAATCGCCTCTGAGAACATTGTGTCTAAAGCGGTGATGGAAACTCAAGGCACGGTGTTAACCAACAAGTATGCGGAAGGTTATCCTGGACGTCGTTATTATGGTGGCTGTGAATATGTAGATATAGTAGAAACGCTTGCTATTGACCGCGCCAAGCAAATCTTTAGTGCGGAATATGTCAATGTACAGCCCCATTCAGGTGCTCAAGCGAATGGCGCAGTGATGTTAGCGTTACTACAGCCTGGCGATACTATCTTAGGTATGTCACTCGACGCGGGCGGTCATTTAACCCATGGCGCGCGCCCAGCCCAATCAGGTAAATGGTTTAATGCGATTCAATATGGTGTTCGTAAAGAAGACATGCGCATTGATTACGATCAAGTATTAGCATTGGCTAAACAACACAAACCAAAAATGATTATTGCAGGTGGCTCAGCTATTCCTCGCAAGATTGATTTTGCAAAGTTTCGTGAAATTGCCGACGAAGTGGGCGCATTGTTAATGGTTGATATGGCGCACATTGCTGGTTTAGTCGCAACGGGTCATCATCAGAACCCATTGCCGTACGCAGACATCGTTACCACGACTACGCATAAAACGTTACGTGGACCTCGCGGCGGTTTGATCTTAACAAATCATCAAGACATCGCTAAAAAAATCAATTCAGCTGTTTTCCCTGGTTTACAAGGTGGTCCATTAATGCACGTTATTGCGGCTAAAGCCGTTGCATTAGGTGAAGTACTTGAGCCAGAATTTAACGCCTATATTAAAGACGTACTAAGCAACGCTAAAGTGTTGGCTCAAACGCTGCAAGAACGTGGTTGCGACATCGTTACCGATGGTACCGATACACACCTAATGTTAGTTGACCTTCGCCCGAAAGGCCTAAAAGGCAATGTCGCTGAAGAAAGTTTAGAGCGCGCCGGTATCACGTGTAACAAGAATGGCATTCCATTTGACCCAGAAAAACCTATGGTGACTTCAGGTATTCGCCTTGGCACACCAGCAGGTACCAGCCGCGGTTTTGGCAATGCTGAATTCGTATTAATTGGTCAGTGGATCGGTGATGTGCTTGATGGCTTAGCCGCTAACCCTGATGACAATAGTGCTGCTGAACAAAAAGTAATAAAGCAAGTGCAACAAATGTGTGAAAAATTCCCTCTTTATCGCTAAACCGCTTAGCTATACCCAAAATCATTGGAGTTGCAGTGCAGGTTTTAAGTTCCAGACAAAACCTGAGTACCTACATCCGTGTAGGCAAAGCCGTCAAGATTAGAATCGCCTGAGCTTATTGAGCCCTTAGCCAGTAAAAAGCTAAAGGATTGTGATTCTAATCCGCCGACACAAAATATTCTGGAAATATTTTGAACGTCGCTTGCGGCGGCCTTTGGAGAAATACAGGACGTATTTCTTAATAAAACTGCGGCTTCAAGGATGACGGGTATAAATGAGCCCAGTATTTTCTATTAGGCTCATTAATCTCAAAATAATGGAGTTATCTCATGAGCGCACCTGAAAAAGATTACAAATTTGCCCCTAGCCATGAATGGGTTAAAGACAATGGTGACGGCACCGTGACTGTTGGTATTTCTCATCACGCACAAGAATTACTTGGCGATGTTGTATTTGTTGAGTTGCCAGAAGTTGGCGACGATGCAACAGCCGCGCAAGGTTTGTCTTTAGTTGAGTCGGTTAAAGCGGCATCTGACGTATATGCACCCGTGTCAGGTGAAATCATTGCAGTGAATGAAGCGTTAGAAGATAACCCTGAATTGATTAATGAATCACCATTTTGTGACGGTTGGATCGCAAAAATAAGACTGTCTGATCCTGCGCAGTTAAACGGTTTACTCGACAGCAGCGCATATAACAACACCATAATCGAATAATTTTACCTAAACTAAACGTTAGACATTAACGATAACGTTTGTTGGAGTTTTTATGAGCAACAAGAATTTATTAGCACGCCTAGGCGATGACTTAGATTTCATTTCCCGTCATAACGGCCCTGATGCCGAGCAAACAAGCCATATGCTCGATGTGCTAGGTCTTGACTCTGTCGAAGAAATGGTTGAAAAAACCGTCCCTAAAAACATTCGACTACCTCATGCTATGCGCTTAGACAAGCCATTAAGCGAAGTTGAGATGTTAGCGTCTTTGCAAGCTATCGCCTCAAAAAACAAAGTCAATCGCACCTATATTGGACAGGGGTATTACGATACTCACGTGCCAAAGGTTATCTTGCGTAACGTGTTTGAAAATCCAGGTTGGTATACCGCTTACACGCCTTATCAGCCAGAAATTTCTCAAGGACGCTTAGAAGCTCTGCTCAATTACCAACAAATGATTACCGATTTAACAGCCATGGAGCTAGCGAATGCTTCATTACTTGATGAAGCGACTGCAGCCGCAGAGGCAATGAGCCTTTGTAAACGCGCCGGTAAAAACAAAAGCAATGTCTTTTTTGTAGCAGACGATGTTCATCCACAAACTATTGACGTGATAAAAACGCGCGCTGAAAACTTCGCTTTTGACGTAATTGTCGCACCAACCAACGAATTAGATAAGCACGATGTATTTGGTGCATTGTTGCAATATCCAGGCACCACGGGTCAAGTACATAACCTTGAAGCTATTATCGCTCAGGCGCATAGCAAGAAAACCTTGGTTGCGGTTGCCGCCGACCTATTAGCACTAACTGTATTAAAAGCGCCGGGTGAAATGGGCGCCGATGTAGTCATTGGTAGTGCACAGCGATTTGGCGTACCTATGGGCTACGGGGGGCCACATGCGGCATTTATGGCCACCAGCGAAAAATATAAACGCACTATTCCTGGGCGCGTTATTGGTGTATCCATTGACTCAAAAGGCAAGCCTGCATTGCGTATGGCGATGCAAACGCGTGAACAACATATTCGCCGTGAAAAAGCCAACTCAAACATTTGTACCGCACAAGCATTATTAGCCAATATGGCGTCATTTTTTGCTGTTTATCATGGACCACAGGGCTTACGTAAAATAGGTCGCCGTGTCAGCAGATTAACCAGTATTCTTGCAGCTGGCTTGCAGCAACATGGCATCACCCTAGCCTATGAGCAGTTTTTCGATACCATTACCTTGCAAAGCAATGAGCAAACCGATGCTATTTATCAGCGTGCGCTAGCCAGCGATTTAAATTTACGTTTACTACCTGATCAACTTGGCATTAGCCTTGATGAAACAACCACAGCAGCTGACGTGGAAGCGTTATGGTTAGCCATTCTTGAGCAACCATTAAAAGTCGCTGATATCGAGCCATTGTTAAGCGAAGAATTTAACGCCATTCCAGAAGATTGTCGCCGTACTAGTGGTTACTTAAGCCATCCGGTATTTAATAGCTATCACAGTGAAACCCGCATGTTGCGTTACCTAAAGAGTCTTGAAAATAAAGATTTCTCATTAACGCACGGCATGATCCCACTTGGTTCTTGCACCATGAAGCTTAATGCTACCGCGCAAATGATCCCAGTGACATGGCCAGAATTCTCGCAAATGCATCCATTTGCGCCAAGCGATCAATGCCAAGGCTATCAAGCACTAGCCGATAGCTTTAGCGAGATGTTGTGTTCGGTCACCGGTTATGACGCCTTCTCTTTGCAACCAAACTCTGGTGCGCAAGGTGAATATGCAGGATTAATCGCGATTAAGCGTTATCACGAGTCGCGTGATGAAGGCCATCGTAATATTTGCTTAATCCCAAGTTCTGCTCATGGCACTAACCCAGCAAGTGCCGCGATGGTATCAATGCGCATTGTCATTGTTGGTTGTGACGACCTAGGCAATGTTGATATGGATGATTTGGCGACAAAAATCGAGATTCATCGCGAACAACTCGCCGCGATCATGATCACCTATCCATCAACGCACGGTGTGTATGAAGAAAGCATTAAAGAAATTTGTGAGCGTGTTCATGAAGCAGGCGGTCAGGTCTATCTTGACGGCGCTAACATGAACGCACAGGTTGGTCTTACCTCACCTGGTTTTATCGGCTCAGACGTTTCTCATCTTAATTTACATAAGACCTTTTGCATTCCACACGGTGGTGGCGGCCCAGGCATGGGGCCAATTGGTGTTAAATCTCATCTTACTGAGTTTTTACCAGGTCATAGCATTCACAATACCCCAGGCGCGATATCGGCAACGGCTCTTGGCAGTGCGTCAATATTACCAATCTCATGGGCGTACATCGCGCTAATGGGTGAAAAAGGTCTGCGTGAAGCAACCGAACTGGCCATATTAAACGCCAATTACATCATGGAAAAATTAAGCCCACACTATCCGATACTGTTTCGCGGCGCTCAAGGGCGAGTGGCACATGAATGTATTATCGATTTGCGTCCATTAAAAGAATCATCAGGCATTAGTGAAGAAGACGTCGCTAAGCGCCTAATGGACTTTGGCTTCCATGCACCAACGATGTCATTTCCAGTGGCTGGCACTTTAATGATCGAGCCAACTGAAAGTGAATCACAGGAAGAACTAGACAAGTTTATTAACGCCATGGTGATCATTCGACAAGAGATAGCCAAAGTTGAAGACGGCACCTGGTCGCTAAGCGATAACCCACTAGTCAATGCACCGCATACGCTCAGCGATTTGGCGCAAGAAACATGGCCACGCGCTTATTCACGCATGACCGCGTGTTATCCAGCTAGTTGTCCGAGCAAGCCAAAGTTTTGGCCAAGTACCAATCGTATCGACAATGTATATGGCGACCGTAACCTAATTTGTAGCTGTCCTCCCATAGAGAGCTACCAACAAAACGACGCTTAGTAGCGTCAACATCCAATGCCGGTAGCGATTTTAATCAATCAATACTGGCAACAGTAATAACCAACCTTTTATAACAAGGAATACGCATGAAAAACTTAAAATTAAAAGCAGCATTACTTCCTTTGATTGTTGCACTACCTACATTCGCCGTACACGCAAATGATGGCGATTCAAAAGAAGCATTGCAGCAACAACTCAGTCAAATTCAAGTGCGTTTAGCGCAATTGGAACAAAAGAAATCAGCAAGCACTGACAGCGCAACATCGATCAATGTTTACGGCTCTTTACGTCCAACGTTTGGTGTTACTAGCAGCGATGATATCGATAGCTGGGATGTAGGCGATGCACTATCTCGACTTGGTTTGAAAGCTGAGCACAAGCTAGGTAACGGCATGGTTGGTTTTGCAAAAGGCGAATTTAAAGTACAGATCCAAGGTGACGCTCGTTTTGGTGATGCTCGTAAAGCATACGTTGGTATCAAAGGTGACTTTGGCCGCGTTGCTATTGGTAAGCAAACAACCACCCAATACGCATTAATAGCAGACCTTGTCGATTTGTTTAACCGCGCCGCGACGCCACTTGCCTATGACGATGCTAGCCCATTCCGTCAGCAAGAGTTAATATCTTATCGCAAGAGTTTTGGCAACTTGTCATTTAGAGCCGACGCCCAGTTTAAAGGTGACAGTGCTAATGAGGGCAGTGACTTCTTTAACGTTGGTGCAAAATATAAAGGTGATGGATTTAGTGTTGCTGTTGCATACCTAACGAAAGACTTAGCAGGTACCGATGAGAATACTTTAGGTTTCTCAGCCTCTAAAAACTTAGGTGACTTTTACCTAGCTGCTGCTTATCAAGACATTGATCGTGGTGGCAATGGCCAAGATATATCAACGCTAGATGTTGTTGGTTCATACCAAATCAATGATAACTATAAGTTCAAAGTTGGTGTATCTAAATATTCAGACGATCTTGAATCGATGATGAGCAATGAGATTACGCGCATCAATACCACGCTAGAATGGCAAGGCAGTTCAGACTATCGCTTATTTGTTGAGTATCAAAACAACAACTACGCCTATGGCAGCGCGAGAGACAACAACCAAGTTATGGTTGGCATGCGTTATAACTTCGATTATAAGTTCTAACTTTTGTCATAAAGCTAAACAACAGACACTAAAAAGGCGCTTTAAGCGCCTTTTTAGTGTCTGTCACACCTGCTATTTTTTAAATCGCTTCTTCGTTTTCTTCACCGGTACGTATTCTAATAATACGTTCAATGTTAGTGACGAATATTTTACCATCACCAATTTTTCCGGTTGCCGCAGCGTCTAGGATAACTTCAACACAGCGATCTAACATTTCATCATCAAGTACAATTTCAATTTTAACCTTAGGTAAAAAATCGACCATATACTCGGCGCCACGATACAGTTCAGTGTGGCCTTTTTGTCTGCCAAATCCTTTGACTTCAGACACCGTCATACCGGTAATATCAATGTCCGCTAATGCTTCTCGCACGTCATCAAGCTTAAATGGCTTAATAATCGCTTCGACTTTCTTCATCTTTAATGCCCTTTATATCCCTAGTTATATACATTGTAACATCTAGATTTTTAATGACATTAATATATTACTACTATGCAAACATTGCTTCATTGTTTTAAGATAGCCTTTTTAGATTAGTGGATAATAATAATGCGCTGGATAACCCCCCTAGCAATTGCCTGTTTGGCATTGTTAACAACATCTGTAAACGCCAAAAAAAATGACGACCTAACTTACGCCAACTACGATCAAGTAAAGGTCAGCCATCTTTATTTAGATCTCGACGTTGACTTTGACAATAAAGCCCTCAAAGGATTTGCAGATTTAACCCTGAACTGGTCAACTAAGGCCACCAACACCATCATCCTAGATACGCGTGATTTAATCATCGAGCGTATTTTTGCTAAGTCAGTAACAGGGAATTGGGTCAAGGCTCCTTTCACCTTAGCAAAACGTGATGATGTCATGGGCGCCAAACTAACGGTTAAACCATCGTTTCAGGCGAAAACCATTCGTGTTTATTATCAGTCTACCGACAAGGCATCAGGCCTACAGTGGCTAACGCCAGAGCAAACCGCCGGTAAACAACAGCCTTACATGTTTAGCCAAAACCAAGCAATTCATGCACGAAGCTGGATCCCTATTCAAGATACACCAAGCGTTCGTATGACTTACAGCGCACGCATTCACACCGATCAAGCATTATTAGCGGTAATGAGTGCTAATAACGAACCTGATACAGCACGCGACGGTGATTACTTTTTCGAGATGCCACAAGCTATTCCGCCATACTTAATTGCCCTAGCCGTTGGTGATTTACAGTTTAAAGCGATGAGTGATATCACCGGTGTCTACGCAGAAGCTAGCGTATTAGACGCCGCTGCCGCCGAGTTTATTGATACTCAAGCCATGGTCGATGCTACCGAAAAACTATTTGGTCCTTACCGTTGGGGTCGTTACGACTTATTAATATTGCCACCGAGCTTTCCATTTGGCGGCATGGAAAATCCACGCCTTTCATTTATTACGCCAACAGTTATTGCCGGTGATAAAAGCTTAGTGAGTCTTATTGCTCATGAACTTGCTCATTCATGGTCCGGCAACTTAGTGACTAACGAAAGCTGGCGTGACTTGTGGTTAAACGAAGGATTCACCTCTTACGTTGAAAACCGCATCATGGAAGAAGTCTATGGTAAAAAGCGCGCTATCATGGAACAAGCGCTTAGCACCCAAGGTTTGTTAGACGAAGTTAAAGACTTACCAGCAAACGACACCGTATTGTATGTCGACTTGCAAGGTCGAGATCCGGATGCGGCGTTCTCTGGTGTTCCTTATACCAAGGGCCAGTTGTTCTTATTATTTTTAGAGCAAAAATATGGTCGCGCTAAATTTGATGACTTTATTAAGTCATATTTTGATAAGTACTCATTTAAAAGCATCGGCACCATGGAGTTTCTAGGATACTTAGAGGCTAACCTTATTAATAAATATCCAAATGTTGTTAGCAAAGATGTTATCAATGAATGGTTATTTAGCGAGGGACTACCAAGCTTTATGCCGCGCCCTACATCACCTGTATTTACCATTATCGATGGCCAAATCAGCCAATTTGTTAAAGGCAGTTTGCAACCAGCGCAGCTTAATT
>JABSRV010000144.1 GCA_013214905.1 Psychrobium sp.
CCCTCGCCACCCCCCAAGTCTCCTATGCGGAATCTCATCCAACAATATACAAAAAACCACACTAACCCACCGAAAAATCAATACATTTTAAAATAAAACATAAGACCAACTTCTTAATTTTATCCATCCAAAAGTATTAAAAATGAAAAACTGAGTCATACGCCTAAATACCACACAAAGTGGTCTGTTAAATCCGTTACGATAATGTTAATATCCGTGCGATTTTTAAAGACTACCGAAAAGGAAATAATTCAGCCCAATCCGTCACAATAAGTTACGCATTAGGCAAAGCAGGGATGTAAAAACTAACAAAACATAAAACTCCGTTAGTTTAAGAAGTAAAGTCGAATACATACGTAAATCGCCCTTCAATACACCCCAGCATATTATTTCCAACGATAAACACAGACTAAATACCAAAAAATGGCCAATGGGGAGCATCAACCCTAGGGCGGTAGCGTATCTAAAATATAATTTTTGCCACTAAACTGCATCGGAGCCCCCCATTGTCAATCAACAATATTAAAGTAAATGCCCCTAAATGGCTGAAACAGTTGTTTGTAGCAAGCACCGTACTTTTTTCTATTGCTGCAGTCGCTATAACGCCGACACCAGAAATGTTAGCGCAATTTAAGAACATGCCAAAAGCCGAGCAGCAACGCTTAATGAAGCAATACGGCTTGTCGCCGCAAATGCTGCAAGGAAAAGGCGCAGGCAAGGCTGTAGAAATAGCAACGCCCGCACTTATTAGCGAACGTGAAGCATTTCGAGAAATAAAAATATTAGAGCAAGCAAATAAAGCCGCAGCACCCGTTAAAGCAAAGGGGCTAAAGTCATACGGTTATGACATGTTCGCCGGTGAGCCATCAACATTCGCCCCAGTAAGTGACATCCCAATCCCTACCGAATATCTAATGGGCCCGGGTGATGTTGTTAATATTCAAATATATGGCAAAGACAATCAACAATACAGCTTAACAGTAGCGCGCAACGGCAACCTACAAATGCCAGACATGGGCCCGATTGGTGTATTAGGCTTAACATTCGATCAATTAAAAGATGATTTAACAAAACGAATTAAAGAGCAATATATTGGAGTTGCCTCAAGCATTAGCTTGGGAGAGTTACGTTCAATTAGAATTATCGTCGCTGGTGAAGCATACAAGCCCGGTTCATACACTGTTAGTTCGCTCTCTACAGTAACCCAGGCGTTATTTGTCTCGGGTGGCATTAGTGGCATAGGCTCTTTGCGTAACATTCAAGTTAAACGCCGTGGAAAAACTATTGCACGTTTCGATCTATACGATCTATTAATGAAAGGCGACGCATCGGGCGATGTTCGTTTGCAATCGGGTGATGTAGTATTTATACCACCCGTCGGTGCAACTGTTGGCATTAAAGGCGAAGTTCGTCGCCCAGCCATCTATGAGCTAAAAGACAATGAAAACGTGGCGCAGTTAGTAAAACTTGCCGCGGGCCTT
Organism: Psychrobium sp.; assembly: GCA_013214905.1. Classification (GTDB taxonomy): domain Bacteria; phylum Pseudomonadota; class Gammaproteobacteria; order Enterobacterales; family Psychrobiaceae; genus Psychrobium. The sequence continues at coordinate 1,482 of JABSRV010000144.1, forward strand.
AAATCTAATTCCTATCCAAAGGCGAGTGTTTTACAAACCTTCGACAAAAACTATTTACCAAGCCTAGTCAATATCAATCTAACCACTAAGCAAGGCCGACAATATCGGCTAAAAGACGGTGATGTGTTAAACGTGAAATCTACGACCAATACGGTAAAAAACCAAATTGTATTGGCTGGCGCAGTAAACCGCCCTGGGTTATACCAATGGCAAAAAGGTATGCGAGTAAGTGATTTAGTTCAATCACGATGGAGCGATCTTAAAGGCTCTGTCGATTTGCAATATTCACTCATTAGTCGTGAAATAAACATGCAAGGTGATATCCAAGTCTTGCAATTTAGCCTGGCCAATATTTTTGAAAACATAAATAGTAAAGACAATATTAAATTGTCACCGCGCGATACTATTATTGTATTTAGTCAAACAAGTAGCCGTCGCAATCTACTTAGTACAATTATTAGGAAATTAAAAAACCAAGCATCAAACAATGGTATCACTAATATTGCTATGATCAGCGGTGAAGTACGCTTCCCAGGTGAATATCCAATTACTGGCACCGGAAAAATATCTGACATCATTGAGGCTGCCGGTGGCTTAAAAGACAGTGCTTACAAAGGCCGAGCAGAGTTAACGCGTTTATTGGTAACAAGAGACTCTGTCGCAAGCGTTATACACACAAACATTAACCTGCAAGGTGCACTAGATAATAATGCAACTGACAATGTGGTTGTTAGCAGTAAAGATCAGTTACACATCTTAAAAATTCCAGATTGGCAAGAGCAATTAACCGTCACCATTAATGGTGAGGTAATGTTCCCTGGGGCTTACTCAGTGCGTAAAGGGGAAACCTTATCAAGCGTCATTGAGCGAGCAGGTGGTTACACTAAAGAAGCTTTTCTTGACGGTGCTGTGTTCACCCGAGAATCAGTTAAACGTAAAGAGCGGCAGCAAATATCTAAGCTTAGTGACCAAATGCGACTTGACCTAGCTTCAAAAGGATTAACCGATGCTAGCAATACTATTTCATTCGCTGAAGCATCATTAATACTCAAAGAATTAGAAAACCTAACCGTAGTAGGGCGCATGATATTAGCGCTCGATGAGGCCCGGTGCGCTGACCTCACCATTGAAAATGGCGATATGTTATTTATCCCTATCGCGCAACAAACCATTACCGTGGTTGGTGAAGTGCAACACGCATCAACTCATTTTTTCAAAAAGAACCTGTCGTTAGAACAATACATAAAATTAGCCGGTGGTAGCAGACAACGTGCTGACGACGAACGAATTTATGTCATTCGAGCCAATGGTGCAGTAATGATCTCTCAAAGCGGTCTTTGGTTTAACAGCACTGTGTCTATGCAACCGGGTGATACCGTTGTAGTGCCGCTAAATACAGAATACAAAGACAACATCACTTTGTGGTCACAGGTCACACAAATAATTTACAATACCGCAGTAGCATTCGCGGCAGTTAAGGGACTATAATCGTGACCGATAATCGCGTAACAAATGAAAACAATCCAATGAATGATAAAAACGAAAATATACAAATTTCACCACAGTTATTGCAGCAATTAGTATTGTCACAGCAAGCAGCCATGAACCCAAATATGCAGCAAGACGACGAAATCGACTTAGCCGAGTTATGGCGCGCTATCTGGGCGGGTAAATGGTTAATAATCACCATCACCACCATCTTTGCAGTAGCATCGGTAGCCTATGTTTTATATTTACCTAATATTTATAAATCTGAAGCATTATTAGCACCAGCCGCACAAGAACAAAACGGCGGTGGCTTAGCCTCGAAATTTGGTGGCTTAGCAAGTCTAGCAGGTATAAACCTTGGCGGTGGTGGCGGCATTGACAAAACAGCCCTTGCGTTAGAGATTATGAAATCTCGAGTGTTTGTGGCTAAATTCATTAAGCAGCATAATTTATTAATGCCCTTAATGGCAGCTAAAGGCTGGAACCGAGATTCCAATCAGTTAATCATCGATGAAGAAATTTACGATGTTATAGCAAAAAAATGGGTTAGAGAAGTTAAGGCCCCATTCAAGCCTGAGCCATCGACCCAAGAGGCATTCAAAGATTTCAGTAAATTAATTAGCGTCAGTCAAGATAAAAAAAGCTCTATGGTAACCATGTCAATCAAGCACTACTCGCCTGAGATCGCTAAACAGTGGGTAGATTGGTTAATTGATGCGATCAACGAAGAAATGAAAACACGTGACTTAAGCGAAGCACACAAAAGCATTGACTACTTAGAGCAGCAATTAGGTAAAACAAAACTTAATGAATTGCAAAACGTGCTTTATCAAATAATCGAAGAACAAACTAAAACCATTATGTTTGCTGAAGTGCGTGAGCAGTATGCTTTTAAAACCATTGATCCTGCGTTGGTGCCAGAATTAAAAGATGGCCCTAAACGTGCTTTAATTTGTGTGTTAGGTGTATTGCTAGGCGGAATGCTTGCAGTTATGGGTGTGCTCATTCGATATTTCGCAAAAGCAAAAGCAAAAGCAAAAGCTAAATAGCGTATTCCGTTATCATGAAAAATATTAATAATAACAAGAGTCGTTTATGGATTTTATAGTGCCATTATTAGTCGCTTTTTTAACATCATTTATATTTATTAAATTATGTAAACCAATAGCGATTAAACATGGTTTGGTTGATACACCAAACGCAAGAAAACTGCATTTAGGCTCAGTACCTTTAGTTGGCGGAGTAGCAGTTTTTGTCGGTGTAGCAATAAGTTCGGTCATCTACCTACCTATGACGCAGTCATTTTTAACTTATCTTTTTTCAGCGGCTTTTATTGTATTGGTTGGTGTTATTGATGATTACAAAGATTTACCGGTTAAAGCTAGAATCTTTGCGCAAATAACTGTTGGTTGTTTAATGGTGTTTGTTGCAGATCTGCATATTGCTGATATGGGAGACCTCATCGCTATAGGTAATATTGAGTTAGGAGTATTTGGCTACCTATTTACTGTATTCGCTGTGGTCGGCGCAATAAATGCTTACAACATGGTTGATGGAATCGACGGTTTAGTTGGCATGTTGTCAATTATCGCCTTTACTACTTTGGCAATTCTATTAGGAATGAGCAATTCGCAATGGTTTCTATTGCCAATGTTTTTTGTATCGGCAACTCTTGCTTACCTAATGTTTAATTTGCAGTGGCCTAAAAATAAGTTGGAAAAAATATTCATGGGTGACGCTGGTAGCATGCTAATAGGTTTTACAATTGTTTGGTTATTAGTGGTCGCCTTTAAAGGTGATGCTCAGGTTTTAAAACCAGCCACTGCACTTTGGATTGTTGCTGTGCCTTTGATGGATATGGCGGCCATTATGATAAGACGAGTTAGAAAAGGACAGTCGCCCTTTAAGCCTGACCGCGATCATTTACATCACATTTTCATGAGAGCTGGATTTTCATCTAAGCAAACTTTGTTTTTTATTAGCTGTATAGCAACGGCTCTTACCACAGTAGGGATAATACTCGAAAAATGTAATACGCCAGAATGGTTTACGCTCTCTTTGTTTATGTTGCTATTTTTGGCTTATACGTTCGCTATTAACCACATCTGGCGCTTATTAACATTATTTAGAAAAATATTAAGATAAAGTTTTTTCTCTGCAAGGATTGATGATGCGTTAACCTTAGTCGATTATTCAAATAATTAGAAGATTATAGATATGAAAGTTTTAACTGTATTTGGTACTCGTCCTGAAGCCATAAAAATGGCACCTCTTGTACATGCATTAGAAAAAGATAGCCGCTTCGTAGCTAAAGTTTGTGTTACGGCTCAGCATCGCGAAATGTTAGATCAGGTATTGGAGTTGTTTAAAATTACTCCTGATTATGATCTAAATCTTATGAAAACAGGGCAAACTCTAAATGAGATAACTTCTAGAATCCTGTTAGAACTAAAATCTGTATTTGAGGACTTTAAACCTGATGTGGTTTTAGTGCACGGAGATACTGCAACAACATTTGCTGCAAGCCTGGCTGCATATTACGAACAAATCCCAGTCGGACATGTTGAGGCTGGATTACGTACTGGTAACATATATTCACCATGGCCAGAAGAAGGTAATCGTAGACTTACTGGTTCTTTAACTAAATTTCACTTTGCTCCCACTGACACATCGAAACATAATCTGATTAAAGAAAATTACCCAGAAGATTCGATTGTTGTTACCGGAAATACGGTAATAGATGCGCTACTAATGATTACCGATAAGATTAATACGGATAAAGGTCTTAACGCAGAGCTTGCTGCAAAATTTTCGTTCTTGGATCATAATAAAAAGTTAATATTGGTTACTGGTCATCGTCGTGAAAGTTTTGGTGGTGGTTTTGAACGCATATGTGAAGCTCTAGCAATTACTGCTAAAAATTATCCAAATGCACAAATTTTGTATCCAATGCATTTGAATCCAAATGTAAGAGAACCTGTGAATCGTATTTTGAAAGATATAGATAATATATTTTTGATCGAGCCACAGCAGTATCTACCATTCATATATTTAATGACCCGCGCTCATATCATTCTGACGGACTCTGGTGGTATCCAAGAAGAGGCACCTTCATTAGGCAAACCTGTGCTTGTTATGCGTGATACAACCGAACGGCCAGAGGCTGTTTCAGCAGGAACTGTAATGTTAGTTGGAACGGAAGTCGATAAAATCACATCATCATTAGCAAAGTTGATGGACGATGAAAATGCATATAAAGCAATGAGCTTTGCTCATAATCCTTATGGTGACGGCGAAGCTTGTCAGCGCATTTTAGATGCCCTTATTAAACAATAAATTTAGAGAGTTGTTATGTCTTTTGAAACTGTATCAGTTATTGGCTTAGGCTATATAGGCTTGCCGACAGCTGCAATGTTTGCCGCTTACGGAAAAAATGTTATAGGTGTTGATGTAAATCAACATGCCGTAGATACGATTAACCGTGGTGAGATTCATATTGTAGAGCCTGAGCTCGATGCGATTGTATATAAAGCTGTTAATGATAAAAGATTAAAAGCTGTGTTAGAACCGGAACCTGCTGATGCCTTTTTGATTGCTGTACCTACACCATTTTTACCTGTCGAAAATGAAGGTGATATTCCACAACCTGATCTTCGTTATATAGAAATGGCAGCTAAAGCTGTTGCTAAAGTAATTAAAAAAGGTGATTTGATTATACTTGAGTCAACATCACCAGTTGGTGCAACGGAGCAGATGGCTGATTGGCTTGCTCAAGCACGAACTGATTTAACGTTCCCTCAAACTCATGGCGAAAATTCGGATATTCGTATTGCACATTGTCCAGAACGTGTACTTCCTGGACACGTAGTTCGAGAATTGGTTGAAAATGATCGTGTAATTGGTGGGATGACTACTAAGTGTTCCGAATTAGCGGTTGAATTATACAAAATATTTGTGCAAGGTGAGTGTGTTATAACTAATGCACGAACTGCTGAAATGGCAAAATTAACAGAGAATGCATCTAGAGATGTAAGCATCGCCTTTGCTAATGAACTTTCAGTTATTTGTGATAAATTAGATATCAATGTTTGGGAATTAATATCTCTTGCTAACCGTCACCCCCGTGTAAATATTCTACAGCCGGGCCCTGGTGTAGGAGGGCACTGTATTGCCGTCGACCCTTGGTTTATTGTGTCGAAAACGCCAGAGCTTGCAACTTTAATTAAAACTGCACGAAATGTAAACGATAATAAACCTAGCTGGGTTATAAATAAGTTAAAGGTCGCAATATCGGATCATCTTCAAGCAAATCCACTTAAAACAGCAAAAGATGTCGTAATAGCATGTTATGGACTATCTTTTAAACCTGATATTGATGACCTTCGTGAGAGCCCTGCAATAGAAATTGTAAAAGCAATTGGTATCATGCATGCAGGGAGTGTATTGGCTATAGAACCGAATGTTAGTGTATTGCCTAGCGCACTACTCTCTAATGTTGAACTATCAACAATTCAGGTTGCATATGATGTGGCTGATATACAATTACTATTGGTGGATCACAGAGAGTTTAGAATAAGTAGCCCAACTTCTGGAACAATAATAGATACAAAAGGGATTTGGTCATAAAAAGCTAAAAAAATTAGATTAATTGACATTTTATATGAGGTAGTAAATTGAAAGTTCTATTTGTAGCACCAAGCTATATTAACCTAGATAGTAGTTCTGGTGGTGTATTTAATGAAATGAAAGCTAGAGAGTTAGCGTTAAATACAGCAGGGATTGAAGTCAATTATTTAGCACTTGGAGAAGCTCCTGATTGGGACAATATTGATTTATGCCACTTATTTATGGCTAATGAAGGTAGCTATGGACTATCATTAAAACTGAAAGAAAAAAAACCACTTATAGTTAGTCCAATTATAGATAGAACCCAAAGTAATTTCTTTTTAAAAGCATCAATATTCTTCATGGGTAAAATCCCTTCAATGTCAAGTAATTTACTTAAAAGTAAGGCTATATGCAAGATGGCTGATGGTATTTTAGTTCGGAGCTCTGAGGAAGAACAACGTATATTAGCCGCTTATAATCTACTCAAGAAAACTAAGGTTGTTAAAATCCCCTTTCAATTTGAACCTTCTTTTAACGAAAAAAAGAAAAAGCAAGTCTTTTTTCTTGGGGATATTGGTAATAGTAGGAAAAATGTTATTAATCTAATCCAAGCTTGTATAATTAATGAAGTGGATTTGATTCTAGCCGGAGTTAAATCAAGTGGTAAATACGGTGATAGGGTTATAAAACTAATAAATGAGACAGAAAGCGTAAAATATTTAGGGAAAATTAGTGAATCGGATAAAGTAAGATTGATGAGCGAATCTAAAGTATTCTGTTTACCATCAACCATGGAAGGCGTTGGTATTTCTGGTCTAGAAGCAATATCTTTTGGCTGTAATTTGGTCATTACAAAAAATGGCGGTGTTAGTGATTACTTCAAAAATAATACTTGGTTTATAGACCCTTCCAGTATTAAAGATATTAGTCGAGGGCTTAAATTAGCACTAGCTGAAAAGTTCTCTAATATTGTGACTTCTGAATTGGATTTTGTTCGTATTGGTTATGAAATGAGAACTTTTTATGAGGAAATTATTAATGAATAATAAAATAATTATTATTGGCCATCACCTCGTACTTAAGTCATATCAAGAGTTAATCCAGGACTTATCCAAATCATTAACCCCAAAGAACATAGACATTTCGTTAATAACTCCAAAAGTATATAAAGAAAAAATTGTAATTACCGCAGAGACAATAGCAAATGGCTGTTTTAAACA
>JABSRV010000145.1 GCA_013214905.1 Psychrobium sp.
GGTGTGGTTACCTCTCCGGTTACCGTTAGCCCAGACGTTACTATCCGTGAAATCAATGAAATGCGCCAAAAGCTTGGTTTCTCTGGTTTCCCTGTTGTTGACGATAAAAATTCTCTTGTTGGTATTATTACTTCTCGTGACGTGCGTTTCGTGACGAATCTTGATAAGCCAGCGTCTGCCTTAATGACACCTAAAGAAAAACTTATTACGGTGAAAAAAGCGGAGAAATCAGAAGTCGTGCTTCACTTAATGCACGAACACCGCATCGAAAAAATCTTAGTGGTTGATGACGCGTTCAAATTGCAAGGCATGATCACCGTTAAAGATTTCCAAAAAGCGGAAGACAAGCCTAATGCTTGTAAAGATGACGAAGGTCGCTTACGTGTAGGCGCTGCTGTAGGTTGTGGTGAAGGCACTGACGAGCGCATTGCAGCGCTAGTTGCTGCGGGTGTTGATGTTCTGCTTATTGATACCTCACATGGTCACTCGCAAGGTGTACTTGATCGCATCACTAAGACTCGCAAGGACTACCCAGATTTACAAATTATCGGCGGAAACGTTGCAACGGGTGCTGGCGCATTAGCCATTGCTGACGCTGGCGCAAACGCAGTGAAAGTGGGCATAGGCCCGGGTTCAATTTGTACTACTCGCATCGTTACTGGTGTTGGTGTACCGCAAATTACCGCAGTATCTGACGCGGTTGACGCACTTGTAGGTCGCGACATTCCAGTAATCGCTGATGGCGGCATCCGTTATTCAGGTGATATTGCTAAGGCATTAGTAGCCGGCGCAAGTTGTGTGATGATGGGCTCTATGTTTGCCGGTACTGAAGAAGCGCCTGGTGAAGTTGAACTGTATCAAGGTCGTTATTACAAGTCTTATCGTGGCATGGGCTCTATTGGCGCGATGGATCAACGTGATGGCTCATCTGATCGTTATTTCCAACCCAGCAATGAAGCGTCGAAATTAGTGCCTGAAGGCATTGAAGGTCGTGTGGCCTATAAAGGTCCTATTACCGCGATTATTCATCAGCAACTAGGCGGCATTCGCAGTGCGATGGGCCTGACCGGTTGTGCAACTATTGTTGAATTGGGTAGCAAAGCAGAGTTCGTTAAAATTACCTCTGCTGGCATGGGCGAAAGCCATGTGCATGATGTGACCATCACCAAAGAAGCACCAAATTACCGCATGGGCTAACGGCCGAGCGAACTTCATTGTAAGGCCGAGCATGCTCGGCCTTACATTTACACATTTTTAAAAGGTTCTTTCATGAGCAACATACATGATCATCGCATTCTAATATTGGACTTCGGTTCTCAATATGCACAACTTATTGCCCGTCGTATCCGTGAACTTGGTGTTTACTGTGAGCTTTGGGGTTGGGATGTCTCGGATGAGAAAATCCGTGAATTCAATCCAAACGGTATTATCTTGTCAGGCGGCCCTGAGTCGGTGACATTAGCAGATGCACCTGTTGCCCCTGATTATGTTTTTAAAGCTGGCGTACCAGTGTTAGGTGTATGTTACGGCATGCAAACCATGTCGGCGCAACTTGGCGGCAGCGTTGAAACATCAAACAAACGTGAATTTGGTTATGCAAAAGTAGAACGTGTTGGCGATTGTGCATTATTTGATAATATCGAAGATGACATTATTGACGGTACAGCGTTTTTAGACGTATGGATGAGCCACGGCGATAAAGTGGCCACTATTCCAGCAAGCTTTAAGACGGTTGCGCGTACTGAAAGTTGTCCTTATGCGGCAATGGCTGACGAAGAACGTCGTTTCTACGGCGTACAATTCCACCCAGAAGTGACTCATACTCGTCAAGGCGGTCGTATTATCGAACGATTCGTGACTGACATTTGTGGTTGTGAGAAAAACTGGACAGCGGGTTCAATCATTGACGACGCTATTGCTCGCATTAAAGAGAAAGTGGGTGACGATGAAGTTATTCTAGGCTTGTCTGGCGGTGTTGATTCATCGGTCAGCGCGATGTTGTTGCAACGCGCTATTGGCGATAAATTGACCTGTGTATTTGTTGATAACGGATTATTGCGTTTAAACAAAGCAGAGCAAGTAATGTCAATGTTTGAGACGGGTTTTGGTCTTAAAATTATTCACATTAAAGGTGAAGATCGTTTCTTAGACGCCCTTAAAGGTGTTGACGAGCCAGAAGCGAAACGTAAAATCATTGGCCGTGTATTTGTTGAAATTTTTGATGAAGAATCAAAGAAATTAACCAACGCAAAATGGCTTGCACAAGGCACCATTTACCCTGACGTTATCGAGTCTGCGGCCGCTGGTACTGGTAAAGCACACGTGATTAAGTCTCACCATAACGTTGGCGGCTTGCCAGACGATATGGAAATGGGCTTGGTTGAGCCATTACGCGAATTATTTAAAGACGAAGTTCGCCGCATTGGTTTAGAGCTTGGTTTACCGTATGACATGTTATATCGCCATCCTTTCCCTGGACCGGGTTTAGGTGTACGTGTGCTTGGTGAAGTGAAAAAAGAATATTGTGATTTATTACGCCGCGCTGACGCTATCTTCATTGAAGAACTGCATAAAGCGGATCTTTACAATAAGGTGAGCCAAGCGTTTACTGTATTCTTGCCGGTTAAATCGGTCGGTGTAATGGGCGACGGTCGTAAATACGACTGGGTTGTGTCATTACGCTGTGTTGAAACTGTAGATTTCATGACTGCGATTTGGTCTCACTTGCCATATGAATTCTTAGGCTTGGTGTCTAACCGTATCATTAACGAAGTTGAGGGTATCTCACGTGTTGTTTATGACATCAGTGGCAAGCCGCCAGCGACTATTGAATGGGAGTAACCTTTTTAGGTTAGCCCTATAATCGTTAGTAAAAATGCCGATCAATTTATTGTTCGGCATTTTTGTTAGTTGTGTTTGTAAAAATCAGGAGTGTGTGGTGAGCGAACAAAGCGAGATTGATGAAAAGTGGATGCGATATGCATTAACGATGGCTGATAAAGCAGAGCAGATCGGTGAAGTGCCTGTCGGTGCGGTATTGGTGTTAGATGATGAGGTTATAGCTCAAGGATATAATATGGTGATTAGCAATCACGATCCCTGCGCGCACGCCGAGATTATGGCATTGCGTCATGGCGGTCAGCAATTACAAAATTATCGCATGCTCGGCGCCACACTTTATGTCAGCTTAGAGCCTTGTTGCATGTGTGCTGGTGCGATAGTGCATAGCCGCATTAAACGGGTGGTTTATGGCGCGCCGGACTTGAAAACTGGCGCGGCAGGCTCTGCGTTTAATTTACTAAACGATGAGCAGCATAATCATCAAGTATTATGCACAGCGGGTGTATTATCGAACGATTGCGCCACTAAAATTAGCGCCTTTTTTTCTCGCCGTCGGCAAGAGAAAAAAACACTTAAATTAGCCAAAAAGCAAAACGACGCGAAAGTTTAGTACCATTGGCGATAAACGGGATACACATTGACCTGTTTATCATAAAAAGGTGAGCGCTGATAAAACCACGCTAGTCTAGCGCGTGGATTTTTAGAAAAATCACTATCACTTGCCAACTTCTTTGCAAATTGTGCGCGTAGTGTTGGTGATTGCGCCAACATTTCATGCGCTAGTGGCACCACCGCATATCCCTCAATGTATTCGGTGCGCTGAAACATGGTATTGAAAAATCCCCATTGAAATAACGAGTCACTGCTTTGTGGTTCAAGCAGGGTAAAGGCTAATATGCCTAAGTCTTGATCTGTGGTGATGCGAACAGCGCCTTTAGGTAAATTAATCAGCGTTGATTGCGCCTTAAATTTAGCTGAAACGCGCATAATACCTTCATAAGGGCGCTTGCCAAAAGACTCATCATACGCACTTAGTTTTTCCAGTTTGAGGCTTTTAGGCTGGCTTAAAACCTCCATCTTAATGCCGTGGCGCATCAGTGTTGCAATGGCGTTTGTTTGCTCTGGCATTATCCAATAAGCGGCTGGCAGCTTAGTGATTTTTTGCGCTACGTTTTGTTCAAACCACGGCATCGCTTTAATAAGCTCGGGTTTGCCTAGCCATTTCACTTGCGTGGTGCCAGATATCTCATCTTCAAAAGTCTGATAACTAATGCCTTTAAATTCACGATAAGTAGCGCTGTTATATCCCCAGGATAATGCTAATTTACTAGGGCGACTGGCTTTATCTGTTTTTATAGCACGACTTAGCGCATCGCCATGATTAGCGAGTAGTTTAAGTGAGGACTCAATTAATATATAAGTGCCCAATACGCGCTGTTTATAGGGCTTTAACGAATGGTTTTCGACCAACACGGTAGGTAAATGACGAGTGGCGCCATAACCGTCACTATAACGTTGTGTCGCGGTCCAACCGGCAATGCCTTGTTTGATATCCTTGCCATTTTTGGCAAAGACCAAACGTCCTGGGATATGACCATTGTTAAGTAAATCTTTATCTAACTGTGGTCGATAAAATTTGCTAAACCATGACGCGATAGCGGGAGAATAACTGTGGCTGCCATTCACGCCGTACGTAATGTCATATTGATAATCGGCGCCATCGGTGACGTGTAAATCAAGATACAAGCTTGGCTGATATTGATTGATAAGTGCTAACATACCGCGCATTTCAACGCTGCTTACTTTGGCATAATCACGATTTAAATTAATATTTTGCGCCGTAGTGCGCCAGCCCATATTACTCGGGCCGCGCTGGTTAACGCGATGATACAATGATGAATTCTCATGGCCGTCAACGTTAAATATTGGTACAAACAGCATATCGACGTTATCGATTAACCCACGTTTTTTACCACTAACAATATCACGTAGCAGCATTATTCCGGCATCTTTACCATCAATTTCACCCGAGTGAATACCCGCTTGCACTAACAGCTTTGCTCTGTTTGTTTTTGAAAAATCACTAGAGACATGTACCAGTGCAATATCTCGCCCTTGCGGACTTTTTGCAAAATAATTGATCTTTATTAGCGCCGATTTTTGGGCTAACTGGGTCAAGTAGTCCATGGTTTGTTGATAGCTCGGCGTAGCGCTAAAATTGTTTTGCTCAATCGGCGTTTGGTATTGTTTTCGCTGTTCAATTAATTGCTCGCTAAGTCCTTGCCATGTTAGGGCTTGGGGCAAGAATTGGGCAGGATGCTCTATGTTAAAGTGCTGCTTTACATGACTTGCCGCTTCGCCAATGCAAAGCAAGGGTAGAATGAATAAGGTAAGGCATTTAATTTTCATGTTTATTATCGTTATTATATAAAAATGTGAGCGTTATCATAACCAACTCAGGATGCTAAAAGAAGTGTTGAGCAGGTAAATAGGCAAGTAGAACGGATGAAAAAAACAATTATCCTTGCGATCCTATGGTGTTTGTTGGCTCGATGGCAATGCGTTACGCAGATTTTAATACCGAGCTGGAAAATTTAGCCAACCTACAACAGCTCAATCAATCTCAACCTAGTGAACAAGCGTTAAATATTCAAAGCATTGATGTGGCAATGTGACGATAGTGCCGTGACCACGGTACCACTCAAAGCCATCCGTGCCTGTATTAAAGGTAATCAACTACTCAGCGATCTTAATATTAAGGCGCCAGTGGATTTGACTCAGCTTAGCTACATTAAACCGTCAGGTGAAATTGCAAGATGCCAATGGTGTGATGCTCAATGGTCCCCAGTTTGGTTGGGAAAATCCATCCTATGTTTATGGTGTGGGTTTGCACGGCGGAGACTACGATATTGTCGGGTCGACATTGCTCGCTACGCCAAATATTCTATTTGGTCATAACAATAAAATAACATGGGGGCTACTGCAGATTTTTCCGATCAAGTAGATGTTATTCAGTTAAAACTTATTGATAATTCACCATCTGCTTTGTCCTATCAGTATCAAGGAGAAACTTATCAGGCGAGCACTCGACAAGAGGTAATCAAGGTTGCTGGGCAACAAGATGTAACTGTTACCTTGTTTTATACCCACTTGGGCGCGATTGAAAGCGTCGAAAAACACACACGGCAACTCTATGTGAGGCGAAGAGCATGGCAAGGGTTTGAAGTGAGTAGCATGCTCGCTTGGCTTGATATTGGCAAGCAAGATAATTGGCAGGGATTGCGTGAGCAAGTCAGTAAAATAGCCACCAATATTAACTTCTACTACTTAGATCTCAAGGGGGATATTGGCTATACGTTAGGGGAGGAATATCCAAAGCGCCATCCAGAGCAACACCTACGCCTACCAATGACCGACACCACCGATTGGCAAGGACTGGCACCATTTAGCGATAATGCGTTGGTTTATCGTCCCAATAACGGTTTTGTGATGAATTGGAATAATCGGCCAGAGCGAAAAATGAGTTCACCAGACATGTGGTGGAAAACCTGGAATAGAGCGGATCACGCCAATGAGATACATCAACGCTTGGCCAATCAGCAGCAGTGGAGTGTTAAGCAGGTGTGGCAGCTCAATGAAGAAATGTCATTTATTGACAATAATATTCGCTACTTATTGCCATTACTCGAGCAAGCTAATGTGGAGCAGCCTTTTAGCAAGGAATAAAAGCCTTAGCGCTACAGCAACAATGGGACAAGGCATGGCGTGACGTTGACCTTGATGGTTATTTAGACTCACCAGCAAGTACATTAATGCAGCATTGGTTAACTGAACTGCTTAACCATGCGCTTAGTGATGATTTATCGCCGCAAATGTTTAAGAAATACTCAGTGACAGGTTACCCGATAGCGACAATTCGCTCTGCCGTGGCCACGCAACCCGGCACCGCGATTCTGATCACCGCTTTTGGCGCGCAAGACAAAGCGATAAAGCCAAGTTTTGACTTTCTCAACGGCCAGACAGCGAACGCGATAATAAGGCAAACCTTTGAGCGGGTTATAAATCGCTTCAACGTTGACGATAAGTTGGTTATTCCCCGGACTAAAGTGTTCCCATTAAAGTTTTCACCGTATAACTTCCGTGGCATTGTGCAGTCCTCAGCCGAACATCTTTCGAAAGAAGTCATGAACCGTGGTAGTGAAAATAACCTGTTTGTGGCAACCAAAGATGGCTTTCAAGCGTGGGATGTAAACCCTGCGGGTCAGAGTGGTTTTATCAATCAACAAGGTGTTGCCAGTAAGCATGGTAATGATCAACTGAAAATGTTTGAAAACTTCGAGAAAAAGCCAGTGTATTGGTCGCAATCTGAGCTGATTAAACACGGTTTTAAATTTGAGATAATAAATGCTAACCCTTGAGATGATATAGCGCAATGGGAAGGGAGTAGGAGAGCAATCTATGCTTGAGAAAAAGAACAGGGATATCCTTGGGTTGTTTTCGCGGATTATCAATAAGCACTAACATATTATTTATGACACACTTTTGAGGCACTAATTATGAAAAAACAAGACATCTATTTTATCTTAGGGCTGCTAGCATTTTTTAGCCCATTTTTTATTCGAACCAGTTTATCAAGGTTATTTAACCTTTAATCAACAACATGGTTTTGTGATGAGTTTTATTAAATTTGCATTATTGGCAACCACCGGGGAGGTCATTGGGCTGCGCATCGATAGTGGCGTTTAAAATAAACCAGGTTTTGGCATCATGCCGCGTGCTATCGTGTGGGGATTTCTTGGGCTGACGATTAAAGCCGCCTTTATAATCTTTGCTAAAGGTGTACCTCCGGTGTTGGTTTACCTAGGCATGAATAACATAGCCGCGGTGATGCAAGGTGGCCTAAGCGTGGATAAATTGCTGGTGGCTTTTTCGATTAGTCTGGCGATCAATACCATTTACGCACCCATGATGATGACTATACACAAAATTACCGACATCCATATTATTAGTCATGGTGGCACCATTGCCGGTTTGTTTCGGGTCATTAATGTGGAACAGATTATGGCGGAACTCGATTGGCGTAAGCAGTGGAGTTTTGTGTTCAAGAAGACAATACCGCTGTTTTGGATCCCCGCTCACACCATTACCTTCTTGTTACCCCCAGATATGCAAATACTATTTGCCGCGCTATTAGGTATTTGTTTAGGTCTTATTCTAGCGATGGCCAGCCTCAAGCCAGCCCATACGGCACAAGCCTAATCCTACCCCTGTGCTGCGCTATGCGCAGCACATTTATTTAGATCACTTTATAAAGCGCTGTGAAAATGTTTTAGCTTTCGCTAGGTAGGTAACCCAAAGGGTTTTTTAGGGGGCCTATGACAAAAGTAATCGAATCATTAGCTAGGATATGATAGAGCTTTTCGGCGAGCTCCATGGTTTCAAAGCCAACCCAACCATAAGGTAAGATAGTATCTGGTAACTCATGGCCCTTGATCAGTACCCGTCTAAATTGATGCATGAATAAGGTACGGATCACGAAGGCTTGTTGGGGCGTTGGAGCCCCCTTGTCGATAATATTAAGTAATAGTGGACGATAGGCATCGAGAATTGACTGATACATCTCTGAAAGCTTGTCCAAATTCCAACGGCGCTTGACCAAATTTTTAAGCGTATCATTAGATTTCTTCATGTAAGTTTTGCCATCGAAGATAATCACTGCATCGAGTCAATCGCGCGCTTTGTATATCGAATTTTATATCATTTACAAATTCCCGCATTTCCAATGGTCATGGGTATAGATAAATCTTAGCTTACGGCGGCATCTCTAAATTGGACAACCATTATCATCACATTGTGTGTCATTAGTGGCTTGTTCACTTCTATCTTCGGCGGCGCCGGTTAATAATTGAGTTTTACTTT
>JABSRV010000146.1 GCA_013214905.1 Psychrobium sp.
CGTGTTACCGATCGATTAAGCGAGCTTGGCGCTACTATATTTTTGGGTCATAAAGGCGAGCAAGTTCTGGGTGCTAGTGTGGTTGTGGTATCTACTGCCATTGATGAGTTTAATCCAGAGATTATTGCTGCCAAAGAATTGCGTATTCCCATTGTGCAGCGCGCGCAAATGTTAGCCGAACTGATGCGTTTCAGACACGGTGTTGCGGTTGCGGGAACTCATGGTAAAACCACCACTACCAGTTTAATAGCGAGCATTTTCGGGCAAGCAGATCTTGACCCAACATACGTTATTGGCGGTTTGCTTAATAGTTCAGGCACCAATGCAAAACTTGGTTGCAGCCGCTATTTAATTGCAGAAGCCGATGAAAGCGATGCGTCATTTTTACACCTGCAACCTATGGTTGCCGTGGTCACTAATATTGAAGCTGATCACATGGATACTTACGAGGGTGACTTTAGTAAGTTAGAAGATACCTTTATTGAGTTCATGCACAACTTACCGTTTTACGGCTTGGCCGTGGTCTGTATTGATGATCCGGTAGTACGTTCATTATTGCCACGAATCGCACGGCCGGTAATTACTTATGGTTTTAGTGAAGATGCGGACGTACGCGCGTCAGATTTTTCGCAACAAGGTAATCGTAGTGATTTTACAGTGCACCGCGTCGGCGTTGAGCCATTACAAGTTAGTGTTAATTTACCAGGGCAGCATAATGTACTTAACGCATTAGCCGCTATTGCGGTGTCGATGGAAGATGGCATAAAAGACCAAGACATCACTGAGGCGTTAGCGCAGTTTGAGGGCATTGGCAGACGATTTGAACAATTAGGTGAGTTTGCCACCGACAAAGGTCAGGTGATGTTGGTTGATGATTACGGACATCACCCAAGTGAAGTGTTGGCAACCATTAAAGCGGCGCGTGCAGGTTGGCCGGACAAACGATTGGTGATGATTTATCAGCCCCATCGTTATAGCCGAACTCGAGATTTGTACGAAGATTTTGTTGAAGTATTATCGCTAGTCGATGAGTTAATTTTATTAGAAGTGTACAGCGCCGGTGAAGAGCCAATTGTTGGCGCTGATAGCCGTGCATTGTGTCGCAGTATTCGCGCGCACGCCACGTTTGAACCAATTTATGTGACCTCTCCAGAGGTATTGCCCGCACGGCTCGCCAAATTAATGCAAGATGGCGATTTAGTCTTAACGCAGGGCGCTGGCAGCGTCGGTGCATAATCAAAAGAGCTGAAGAATATGGCCTTGAATGTTGAAGAAATGATGGTTAAGGGCAGTAACTAATGGCTGATTTTGGCAAAGTAGCAGTGATGTTTGGTGGCAATAGCGCCGAGCGAGAAATATCATTAATGTCAGGGCGCGCAGTACTTGATGCATTACTCGCTCAAGGCGTCGATGCCCATGCATTTGATCCTAAATCTCAAGCATTAGATGAGTTGAAAACAGCAAAGTTTGATCGCGTATTTATTGTCTTACACGGTCGCGGCGGTGAAGACGGTACCATGCAGGGCGCGCTTGATTTAATGAACATGCCTTACACTGGCTCGGGTGTATTGGGCAGCGCATTGGCGATGGACAAGATTAAAACCAAACAAATTTGGACCGCGCTAAATATGCCAACGGCTAAATTTGTGGTGGTCAAGGGCGGACAACAAGATACAAGTGCGCAAGGCGATGCTAACCAAGCATTACTAGCGCAATTAGGCGGCACCATTATGGTGAAACCAGCCAATGAAGGTTCTAGCATTGGCATGGCCAAGGTCAGTAGCGCGCAGCAATTAACCAGTGCGATTAACGACGCCGCGACGTTTGATAGTGAAATATTGCTTGAACAGTGGATTGAAGGTGATGAATACACGGTGGCGATACTGGGTGATAAAGCCTTGCCAGCGATTCAAATGAGCACACCGAATGATTTTTACGATTATCAGGCTAAGTATCAATCGACGCAAACCCAGTATCATTGTCCCTGTGGTTTAAGCGATGAACTAGAACAAGAATTGGGCGAGATTGCTTTGGCTGCCTTTAATGCGGTTAATGCCAAAGGTTGGGGCCGTGTTGATTTTATGCGTGATAAAAACGGCCAGTGGTATTTATTAGAAGTGAATACAGTACCAGGCATGACAAAAACCAGTTTGGTACCAAAATCAGCCTTGCAAGCGGGTTTAAGTTTTGAGCAATTAGTGGCGAGTGTACTCAGCCAAACGCTAAGCCAAAAATAAAAGAGCAAATTGATGAATGTAAAACAGCAAAATATCATGCAACGACTTAAGGATGCCGATCACGCATTTTGGGCCGGAGTGATGTTTTTTTGCTTCGTTTTGCTCGGTATCGCTGTATTAAGCAACAAAATGGTCCAAAAATTGATGAGTGCGCAAGATATGCCGCTCTCAACACTACAAATTAGCGGCACTAGG
The DNA here is from genome assembly GCA_013214905.1 of Psychrobium sp. Classification (GTDB taxonomy): domain Bacteria; phylum Pseudomonadota; class Gammaproteobacteria; order Enterobacterales; family Psychrobiaceae; genus Psychrobium. Next base: position 2,433 of record JABSRV010000146.1, read on the forward strand.
CCGTATAGTAGCGACTTAGAAATACAGCAAGCATTGCGCGAGTTAAGTGAAAACGAAAGTTTTTTCTCGCTTGATGTCAAAATAGTGCAACAAAAGCTGGAGCAATTGCCGTGGATAGACAAAGTTGCGGTGCGGCGCCAGTGGCCTAATGGCCTTAGTATTCATGTCGTTGACCAAGAGCCGGTGGCTTATTGGAATGACGAGTATTTACTCAATAACAACGGTGAGATTTTCCTAGCACCACAGGATAAAATCACCGTACAGCTGCCACGTTTTTACGGCCCAAAACATGTACCAATGGCTGTTCTTACTGGCTATCGCGCGTTGTTGCCATTGTTTGTTGACGAAAAGTTACAATTAGAGCAAGTGATATTGAATAAGCGTGAGTCGTGGAAAATTATATTGACTAATGGCAGTCAATTAATTTTAGGTCGCGGCAACGATGTAATTAGAAATTCGCGTGTAGAACGATTTTTAAAAGTCTACAAACATGTAATGCCCGTTGATAAGCAAATTAACTACGTCGATTTAAGATATGACACTGGATTTGCCGTTAATTGGAAGAAGACGGCAGGAGATAAGGCAAATAATGAGCAAGGTTAGCGAAAGAGATTTAATTGTTGGTTTAGATATCGGCACCTCGACTGTAAAGGTGGTTATTGGCGAGATACTTGTCGATGGCGGGCTTAGTATTGTAGGTATCGGTTCTCAAGCGTCTAAAGGTATGGAGAAGGCCGGGGTCAATGATCTCGATTCAGTGGTTAAAACCGTGCAACGTGCGCTAGATGAAGCGGAGTTGATGGCTGATTGTCAGATTACTTCGGTTAACTTGTCGATTTCGGGTAAGCACATTGCGTGTCAGAACGAAAAAGGCATGGTATCGATTAACGACGATGAAGTGACGCCGTATGACGTGGATAACGTGATTCATACCGCTCGCTCGGTAAAAATATCCGACGATCGCCGTATTTTACATGTGATGCCAACGGAATACGCCATTGATGTGCAAGAGGGTATTAAATCGCCTATCGGCATGTCAGGCATGCGGATGGAAGCACAAGTACACATGGTGACTTGTGCCAGTGACATGGCTAAAAACATTGAAAAATGTGTGCAACGCTGTGGCCTTGAAGTCGATGAATTAGTGTTCTCTGCCATCGCATCAAGTTACGCGGTGTTAACCGATGATGAAAAAGATTTAGGTGTGTGTTTGGTGGATATGGGCGGCGGCACCATGGATATCGCGGTATTTACCAATGGCTCATTACGTCATAGTGCGGTAATACCCGTTGCTGGAGCACAGGTGACCTCTGACATCGCACAAATATTTAGAACACCAATGACTCATGCGGAACAAATTAAGATAAAACATGCTTGTGCGATGAGCCAGTTGGTTAGCCAAGAAGACAACATTGAGGTGCCATCGGTTGGCGGTCGTCCAACTCGAACCATGTCTCGTCATACCTTGGCCGAAGTGGTAGAGCCTCGTTATAAAGAGTTGTTTGAACTGGTATTAACCGAATTACATCAAGCGGGTTTTAGCGACGAGCAAGTTGCTGCTGGCATAGTGTTAACGGGCGGTACCGCAAAAATCGAAGGCGCGATAGACTTTGCCGAAGCGTGTTTTGGCATGCCGGTAAGACTTGCATCGCCGATCCCTGTTAAAGGGCTAAACGATTATATACAAGATCCTAGTTATGCAGCAGGCGTTGGCTTGTTACATTACGGCAGTATTATGCGCGCTAACGCGCGAAATGAACATTTAGAAAGTGGCGGTGTTAGTTTATTTCACCGCATAAAAAATTGGATTAAAGGCGAGTTCTAACTCAAAAAGCAGAGTTAGAGCCGTTAATATAAGCACAAAGGAGAGTAAATATGTTTGAATTAATGTCAGATCATTCAGAAGAAGCAGTCATTAAAGTTATCGGTGTTGGCGGTGGTGGCGGTAATGCCATTGAGCACATGGTATCTAAGCCCATTGAAGGCGTAGAGTTTATTGTTGCTAATACCGACGCACAGGCGCTAAGAAACTCTTCGGCTGAAACAACCATTCAAATTGGTAAAAATACCACTAAGGGTTTAGGCGCTGGCGCTAACCCACAAGTAGGCCGTGAAGCTGCTATTGAAGATCGTGAAAATATTATGGCGGTGCTTGAAGGCGCTGACATGATCTTTATCGCGGCTGGCATGGGCGGTGGTACTGGTACTGGTGCAGCCCCTATTGTTGCTGAAATAGCTAAAGAAATGGGTATTTTGACCGTTGCCGTAGTGACCAAACCATTTCACTTTGAAGGAAAAAAACGCCTTAACTATGCAGAGCAGGGCATTGCTATGTTAAGCGAAAGTGTCGATTCATTGATCACTATCCCTAATGACAAATTGCTAAAAGTACTTGGCAAAGGCACTGGTTTATTGCAAGCGTTTGAAGAAGCAAACAATGTATTGCTTGGCGCGGTGCAAGGTATTGCTGAGTTAATTACTCGTCCAGGTCTAATTAACGTGGATTTCGCCGATGTTAAAACGGTGATGGCTGAAATGGGTACCGCAATGATGGGTACTGGCGTTGCACGTGGCGAAGATCGAGCTGACGAAGCCGCTGAATTAGCGATTTCTAGTCCGTTATTGGAAGACATCGATTTAGCGGGAGCACGTGGTATTTTGGTTAATATTACCGCTGGCATGGACATTAGCATCGACGAATTTGAAACCGTCGGTAATGCCGTTAAAGGCTTTGCATCAGAGGACGCAACCGTTGTTGTTGGCGCTGTTATTGATCCTGAAATGACCGATGAATTACGTGTTACTGTTGTTGCAACCGGCATTGGCGCGGTAGCTAAGCCAGATATTAAATTGATTAAGCCAGAAGATGTGGTAATCAAGAGCAGCCAGTCAATTCATGCCGAAGTGCCTGCGGAAGAAGAGTCAATGGCAGCCGCTGTGAATAGCTCACCGTCAGTCGCCAATAGCAACGGTCTAGAGTATCTTGATATTCCAGCATTTTTGCGCAAACAAGCTGATTAATCTACAGTTCAGTCATCATAAGACATAGTGCGGTATTGTCGGTTGGCTCACTGTTTACGTATTAAGTTAGGATGCTTAATTGTTAAACAGTTAGATTTGCGGTACACTGCCGGCCGTTTGTAGGTTGACGTCTAAAAAAAAGGTTGCTAATTATTATGATTAAGCAAAGAACATTGTGTAAAGAGATCAACACCGTTGGTGTTGGACTTCATTCAGGCAAAAAAGTCACCTTGGTGATGAAGCCTGCTCCCGTAAATACCGGTATTATTTACCGACGTACCGATTTATCACCTCATGTTGATATCCCGGGCGATGGTTTACTGGTGCGCGAAACAACACTTTGTACTTGTCTAATTGATGATGCTGGTAACAAGATTTCTACGGTGGAGCATATATCAGCAGCACTGGCTGCTTTTGGTATTGATAATGCGATCATCGAAGTAGACGCTCCTGAGATCCCTATTATGGATGGCAGTGCGAGTCCGTTTGTATTTTTATTGCAAGCAGCTGGTGTGCAAGAGCAAAACTCTCCTAAACGCTTTATTCGTATTAAGAAAAAGATTCGAATAGAAGATGGTGATAAGTGGGCTGAATTCGTGCCTTACGACGGATTTAAAGTCGACTACGCGATCGATTTTGCGCATCCTGAAATAAGCAAAACAAAACAACATTTAACGATGGATTTCTCAAGAGCATCATTTGTACATGAGATATCACGTGCCAGAACCTTTGGTTTTATGCGTGACATTGAATTATTGCGTGCCAATAACCTTGCTTTGGGTGGCAGCATGGAAAATGCAGTGGTGTTAGACGAATATCGTATTCTAAATCCAGACGGTCTACGCATTGATGATGAATTTGTGAAGCATAAAGTATTAGACGCCCTAGGCGATTTATACTTGGCGGGACATAGCATCATCGGTGAATTTAGAGCTTACAAAGCGGGTCATGCGATTAACAATCTATTATTGCGCGAGATGTTAGCGCAACAAGATTGTTATGAGATGGTGACCTTTGAAGGTGAAGTTAAATCACCTATTTGTTATGGTGAAACGGCTTTCGCTTAACCGTTTCTGTTGTAAAATATTTGTTTTATTCTTTGCGCCTGGCTAATTTAGCCAGGCGTAATAGTGTTGCTGCCAAGGCTGCCGGAGCCTGTTCGGCCAATGTCTCTAGGTGCTCAGCCGTTTGCTGCGATATTTTACGGGGATTTGGTTTGGGAGGTTCTGCTTTAACAAACAAAGCTGGATTAACCTTAATCTCAATGCTTAGTAACGTCGGGATAATTTGTTGGCGAATTTGCGCCATGAATTCTATTCGCAGTTGTTGTAAACGAGTAGCCCAAGCGCCGGAAGCGACTTCAATCACTAAAATACCTTGGCGTAAATTTGCCACACGGCAATAATCATCGCAGCCAGGTAATAGATTATTTGTTAAAAAATGGTTAATAAGTTGTAGTTGTGATGACTTTTGCTGTATTTTGGCAAGCTTACCAGATTTACTCGTCATTAAATGATGGATTGAGTCGGGTGTATGGCGTTGATTCATAAGGCGCCTTGTATTGAAATAAGCCAATTGCAGCGTATTAATATCGATTGCAGTTGGTCAGTAGAGAGAATATTTATGAGTGTAGCAATTAACGAGTCGTCTAACCAAGTAAAAACGATGTCCTCGTCGTTTATGGTGTCGTTGACCCCTAAACGTATCGCGAGTTTTATCGTGCTGCAGGCAACCCTATTGGGTGCCTGTGCGTATTTTACGTTTAACCATTATGTTACACCTAGTTTGATGTCTCATGCTATTCACGCTAAAAGCGCTAATGTCGCGCAGCAGCGTCAACAAGTCGCCTCATTAAAACAGCAAACCAAAGCACAAGTTGCCGTATTAGCACAGCGTATGGGTATTTTAACCGCGCGTATGAACCGCATCGACGCGTTAGGTCAACGATTAGCGACCAGCGCTGAATATAGCGAATTTGATTTTACTCAATTGCCTGCTATTGGTGGGCCAGTGCAAAGCAATGAAATTGCATCTAGTTCTGAATTAGCCGCGCTATTTGGCCAAATGGATTCGTTATTAAGTCATTTAGACGGTCAACAAGATCAACTTGCCCTGTTAGAAACCGTATTGCTTAATCATGAAATTCATGCGGATAGTCGCATTGAAGGTCGCCCAATTCGCAATGGCTGGATGTCATCGTTATACGGCATGCGCAACGATCCGTTCAACGGTTCTTTGGCGATGCATAAAGGGGTTGATTTCGCTGGCAAAGAAGGCGGCGACGTTTTAGCGACTGGTGCCGGTGTAGTAAGCTGGGCAGGTAAACGTTATGGTTATGGCATGTTGATTGAAATTGATCACGGTGCCGGACTTAAAACACGTTACGGCCACGCCAAAAATATTTTTGTGTCGGTCGGTGATGTTGTGGCGAAAGGTGAAGTTATTGGCGCTATCGGCAACAGTGGTCGTTCAACGGGACCTCATGTTCACTACGAAGTTTTAAACAAAGACCAGCAGGTTAATCCTAGAAAATATATATACCGCTAACAATCAATTGGTGTAACACAGCATTTTATTGAAAGCGTCTGCGCAGTAAATCCCCGATTAATCGTAGAATATTCAATATAAGATAGCTTTAGGGCTATCTTATCTTTATCAAATCTATAATAATAAGCTCCGATTTTAGTCTAAGTATAAGTTTGCACAACGTTGCAACTCTAAGAATTAACGATTCGATTTTTAGAAAATATTCACAAGAAATGGCCAATTAGATGTTAACAAAGATTTTCACTTCAATATTTGGTAGCAAGAATGATCGTACCCTTAAAACGTTACGTAAAGTTGTTGCCCTAGTAAATGAGTTAGAAAAAGAGATTGAAGCTCTGTCTGACGAAGAACTTAAACAAAAAACAGAATACTTTAGAGAGCAACTTGCACAAGGTCGTACTATCGACGACATTTTGCCAGAAGCTTTTGCCGTGGTTCGCGAAGCGAGCAAGCGTGTATTTGAAATGCGTCACTTTGACGCACAGCTCATTGGTGGCATGGTACTGCAATCAGGCCAAATCGCCGAAATGCGTACGGGTGAGGGTAAAACCCTAACCGCAACGCTACCCGCTTATCTAAATGCATTAACAGGTAAGGGTGTGCATGTTATTACGGTGAATGATTACCTAGCAGCGCGTGATGCAGAATGGAATCGTCAAT
>JABSRV010000147.1 GCA_013214905.1 Psychrobium sp.
TTTCAAGGCTGATATTGAGCAAGCACGTTCCATGCAGGCTTTTGGGGAGGGCATGGCGACTCGCGTATTTTCGATGACCGAACGTCCTTCACAAAATTTTGCTAGCGGCCCGATGATCACCACATCCCGTGACTTAGATGTCGCGATACAGGGTGAAGGTTGGTTGGTGATTGAATCAAAAGATGGTTCGCCAGCCTTATCGCGAGCAGGTTCTTTGCAGGTCGACCAAAATGGCATGCTTCGTAATGGCTCTGGTCAATTAGTACTGGGCGATGCAGGTCCTATTGCGCTGCCTATCCCTATCGATAAATTTAACATTGGTAATGATGGGGTCATTACGGTTCACCCCCAAGGTGCACCAGCCAACATCATTGAAGAAGTAGGGCGGTTGCAACTGGTTAATCCAGACAGGCGCGAGCTGTTTAAAGATACTGACGGTTTATTTCGCCTTAAAGATGGTGGCGCCTTTGAAAATGACGCCGATGTCAGAATTGCCAATGGCATGTTAGAAGGCAGCAATGTTAATTCGGTCAGTGAAATGGTGGATCTCATTTCTCTGCAACGACAATTTGATATGCAAGTGAAAATGATGAAGACGGCAGAAGAAATCGATGCCTCACAAGATCGTTTACTTCGCATGACTTAATCTAGGAGAATATTATGAACGCAGCATTATGGATAAGTAAATCTGGTTTAGATGCACAGCAAACCAACATTTCCACTATTTCAAACAATTTGGCCAATGCAAGCACCATAGGCTTTAAAAAGTCTCGCGCCGTTTTTGAAGACTTGTTGTATCAAAACATCAATCAACCGGGCGGTAAGTCATCACAAAATACAGAGCTGCCAGCAGGTCTAATGTTAGGCGCCGGTGTTAAAGTTGTTGCTGCGCAAAAAGAATTCTCCCAAGGCAATATGTTAACCACCGAAAACGCACTAGATTTGATGATCGAGGGTGAAGGATTCTTTGAAATATTGATGCCTGATGGCAGTGTTTCTTATACCCGTAACGGTCAGTTTATGCTCAACGAAGAAGGGCAGATGGTTACTCCTGGCAGTGGTTACCTCCTACAACCCGCCATTACCATTCCGCCTGATGCACAAAGCATCACTGTGTCAGCACAAGGTGAAGTATCTGTGCGACAACCTGGCAATGCAGAAAATACGGTGGTTGGGCAAATTGGTGTTTCAAACTTTATTAACCCGCAGGGCTTAGAACCATTAGGGCAAAACTTATATACCGAAACCGGAGTGAGTGGTACGCCAACACAAGGCACACCGGGACTAGATGGTTTAGGTTCAGTGCGTCAAGGCGCGCTAGAAACGTCCAATGTAAACGTTACCGAAGAACTGGTTAACCTAATTGAAGCGCAACGTGTTTATGAAATGAACTCAAAAGTAATTTCTGCGGTTGACCAAATGATGAGTTTTGTGACGCAACAGTTATAATAATTTGGCAAGACAATGCCTTGAGGATAAAACCAATGAAAAAATTACTATTAATCGCCGGGATTAGTTTATTGGCCGGTTGTGCATCTAGCTCATCAAGCAATAAACCCATTGCCGATGATCCCTATTATGCGCCAATTTATCCAGCACCTACACCGGTTAACATTGTAAAAACCGGTTCGCTATTTAATGCCAAGCAATTAGATAGTTTGTATGCGGACGTTAAGGCGCGTCGAGTTGGTGACATTATTGAGGTTATTTTAAGTGAAAGCACCTCCGCCAAGAAAAAAGCCAATAGTAATACAAAAAAAGATAACAGCTTTACCTTATCCCCTGTGACCGCTTTTGGCAAAAATGTGTCAATAAGTGGTCATTCATTGGATTTAGGCATTAAACAAGCCAGTGAATTTAAAGGGACAGGTAGCAGTGATCAGTCAAATAGCTTAACAGGATCGATTTCCGTCAGTGTGGTACAGGTGTTAGCCAACGGGAATTTAATTGTTCGAGGCGAAAAATGGATCAGTATAAATAATGGTGATGAGTTTATTCGTCTTAACGGCATCATACGCCCACAGGACATTAGCGCCGATAATCAGATCCAATCTATCCGCGTGGCAAACGCTAGAATTCAATATTCTGGCACCGGCGCATTCGCTGATTCACAAAAAGCTGGCTGGTTGGCACGATTCTTCAATAGTAGTTGGTGGCCGTTTTAGTCCGTCAATTTAGTGTCAGGAGAATTTTGATGAAAAAGCTCAATTTTTTATCGCAAAGCATATTGTTTTTTACCTTGTTTTTTTGTGTTGTTGCGCAGTCAAATGCGCAGCGGATCAAAGATTTAGCTTCGGTTAAAGGCGTAAGAAGTAACCAACTTGTCGGTTACGGCTTAGTCGTTGGTCTGCCTGGAACGGGAGAGCAGAGTCCTTTCACCGACCAAAGTTTCCTGACCATGTTACGTAATTTTGGCATATCTATGCCGGCTGGCGTTAAACCTAAGATTAAAAATGTTGCCGCTGTGGCCATTCATGCGGATTTAGCGGCATTTACCAAACCCGGTCAAACTATTGACATCACCGTGTCATCGGTTGGCAGTGCAAAAAGTTTACGTGGCGGCACTTTATTGCGTACTTTCCTTAAGGGGTTAGATAACAATGTCTATGCCGTAGCACAGGGCAGCATGATGGTATCGGGTTTTAGCGCAGAAGGCGCTGATGGCTCAAAAGTTATTCAAAATACCCCAACGGTAGGCCGCATCCCTAATGGCGCTATAGTTGAACGTGAAGTACCTAATTCCTTTGCGCAGGGGGATTACATTACCTTTAACCTGCACAATTCAGATTTCACCACCGCACAAGCATTTTCCGACAAGGTTAATCAGCAGTTTGGTGCAGGCACTGCTAAAACACTTGATGCAACATCTATCCAAGTGAGTGCGCCGCGCGATACGTCACAACGCATATTCTTTTTATCGATATTAGAAAACCTTGATGTGATACCAGCCATGCCGTCGGCCAAAATCATTGTTAACTCACGCACTGGCACCATCGTGATAGGTCAGCAAGTTCGCTTGCGACCTGCGGCGATAACCCATGGTTCATTAACGGTAACCATTGCTGAAACGCCAATTATTTCACAGCCTAATGCCTTGGCCGATGGAGAAACCGTGGTGGTTGCAGATTCTCTTATCGATGTTCAGCAGGGCGATAGCCGCATGTTTAAATTTGCGCCTGGTACCACGCTTGATGAATTGGTACAGGCGGTTAATCTAGTGGGCGCATCGCCATCAGACTTAATGGCTATTCTTGAGGCGTTAAAACAAGCCGGCTCTCTTCAAGGCGAACTGATCGTAATATAGGGGCATATCATGAATACATTAGATAAAAATTTCGCGATGCCAAGTTTCAATACAGGCAACAGCCAAAGTAGCTTCAAAGGCAGTTATCAAGACGTTGCCTCGTTAGACAACCTGCGCCGTGAAGCACAAACGGATGAAAAGAAAGCCTTGGAAAAAGTGGCCAAGCAATTTGAAGGCATCTTCATGAAAATGCTGCTTAAAAGTATGCGTGAAGCCAATAAAGCTTTCCAGACCGATTCTCCTTTAAACAGCCAAGACAGTGAAATGTATCGAAATATGCATGATGACCAAATGGCGATGGAGCTAAGCGAAAACGGCAGCTTAGGGCTGGCGGAATTGATCGTGCAACAACTTAGCCCACAAGCAACAAATGTAATGCCAAGCTCTGCCTTACGCGGCAAAGGTTTGCCGATGGTTGCTAGTCATAGTGCCGATGTTACAGCACTAAATATCAACAAAACCACCCCTAAATCAAACAATCAAGTCACTGAAACTTCCGACGCTAAGCCTCACTTTTCGTCGGCCGCTGATTTTGTTCAACAAATGATGCCGTATGCCCAAAAAGCAGCACAGGTTCTTGGCGGTTCTGCCACCGTGTTTATCGCACAAGCGGCTTTAGAAACTGGCTGGGGTCAAAAAATTGTCAGTAAAGGACAACAAGAATCTAGCTTTAATTTATTTAATATAAAAGCGGATAAACGCTGGGAAGGCGAGCGCGCTAAAACCAACACTATTGAGTTTAAAGATGGCGTCGCAGTCAAGCAGCGCGCGCAGTTCAGAGCCTATGAAGGATTTAAGGAAAGCTTTGAAGACTTCACGAGTTTCATTAAAGACTCATCACGATATCAGCCCGCATTAGAAAATATTTCAAACCCGGCAAGTTTCTTGCATGGATTACAACAAGCGGGATATGCGACAGACCCAAATTATGCGAAAAAGATATTGTCTGTCCTAAACCGAGTGAATGATCTGGTTAACAAATAGATTATTAACTTGGATATATTGCGATTAAGTAACCGACAGGGCAAGGAACTGAGTTATGGGCGTTGATCTATTAAGACTAGGTATAAGTGGTTTGCTGACTTCACAGCAGCAACTTGGCACCACCGGTCACAACATTGCGAATGTAAATACCGAAGGCTTTTCACGCCAGCGTATTATACAGCAAACGACGCTGCCAACCAATGCTGGCAATAGCTATGTAGGCACGGGTACTCGCGTTGCACAAATCGAACGTGTCTTTGATGAGTTTCGCTACAATGAAATGGTGTTCAATCAAACCTTAAATAGCGGCGCAGACGTGACGGCACAAAAATTACAACGCCTTGACGAAACTATGTCTTTAATTGGCCCTGGCATTTCAAAATCACTCAATGATCTATTTTCAGCGGTTAACTCTCTGGTCGATACTCCTGGGGATATCGGTCTGCGCAATGTCATGTTGTCTAAAGCCGATACGTTATCTAAAAACATGGAAACAGTGCATCGTGCACTAAACGCAGAGTATGAGTCGGTCAATGAAGATCTTGAGTCTTCAGCGGCGATGGTTACTGAGATTGCCCAACAACTTGCGGCTCTTAATCGCGATATTGTTAAAGCGTCTGCTGGTGGTGGCAACCCCAATGACTTATTAGACAAACGTGACTCATTGGTTAATGATTTATCGAAATTTACTGCTGTTTCTAGCGTAGCCACACCGGACGGTGCGCTCAATGTCTATATTGCTAGCGGCCAAACTCTCGTTACTGGCACCACCTATTTCGAAGTGAAAACAACCAATGGCAATCCAGATCCTCGCCAAAATAAATTGGTTATTGTATCTCCTTCTGGCTCAGAGAATTCTTTGCAGGGCGATACGGTAGGCGGCAGTATGGGCGCGATCATGAAATATCGTGATGGCATATTAACCGACACCATGAACAAAGTCGGGCAAACGGCAATTACCGTCGCTGACGCATTTAATACAGTGCAATCACAGGGTTTTGATTTAAATGGTTTACAAGGGCAAAACTTATTTACCGACATCAATGAACTTGAAGCAACACAGCGCCGTTTTATTGCCGCTAGTAACAATGCTGGTAACTTACAAGGCGCCGTAGAAATTGCCGATATCAATCAATTGGGCAGCGACGATTATCGCATGACTTTTCAAGGGGGCAGTTATACGCTGACCAACTTAACGACAGGCAATGCTCAAGTATTAACACCAGATAACCCGGCGGCTGCTGTGGGCAGTCGTGAGTACACTGTCAATGGTTTTACATTCAAAGAAACATCTGGCGTACCTGCTAATGGTGATGACTTTTTAATTCAGCCTGTGCGTTTAGGCGCTACTAATTTAGATGTGAATTTAACCCAAGCGGAACAAATTGCCACCTCATCCATTGTTGAAGTTTATGCGTCAGGCGATAACGTTAATACCGCGACATTAGAGATTACCAAGGTCAATGACATCACCGCTGCAGGTTTTCCAGGAGCAGGCAGTGCATTGTCACTAGAAGTATATGAAGCGCCAGCTGGCACATTTAACTATCAAGTGAAAGATAGAGCTGGTGTCGCACAGCCACTATTTGACTCTTCTGGCGCGCCATTAGGCACTTCATCTACTTATACAGCTGGGTCGGTAGAGTTTAGTGTGGCGGGTATGAGTTTTAAATTAAATGGTCAAGCAGCGGGACAGAGCATTAACGCACCCGAAGTCTATGAAATATCGTTCGCTTTTGGTGAAGGCAATAATAAAAACATGCTCGCGATGGCCAGTTTAACCGATATGAAAATGGCCAATCAGGGTCGCTCTACCATGAACGATCTATATGAAGAGTCGGTGACTAGTGTTGGCTCTGCGGCGGCAACATCACGTATTGAAGCGAGCGCAGCCAATACTTTATATGCACAAGCCGAGTCACGAATGAGTAGTACATCGGGGGTGAATCTTGATGAAGAAGCATCTAACTTACTAAGATTTCAACATGCCTATTCAGCGAGCGCTCGCGTTATTTCAGTAGCCAATGAAATATTTCAAACACTATTGCAAGCAGCTCGCTAGAGTAACCGAGGTTAATTATGAGAATTTCTACTAGTCAATTTTATCGTAGCAATACAACCAATATCATTGATCGCCAATCTCGCGTCAATCAATCGGTATTAAACCTATCGTCAGGTAAACGCGTAGTCACCGCTGGTGATGATCCGGTAGCAGCCAATTCAATATTAAACATTAAGCAAGAACAAGCGCTTATTGGACAATATAAGAGCAACATTACCTTTGCCGACGCACGTATTAATACCGAAGAAAACGCTATTGAAACGGCAGAATTGGTGATGTTTAATGTTAAGGATCTGGTATTGCAGGGTAATAGTATCGCCAATGACGATGCCGCAAGACTTGCGATAGCGGAAGATCTTGAGGCTCGGTTGTCAGAAATGGTCTCGCTAGCCAATACTCGTGATGAGTCGGGCAGTTACGTGTTTGGTGGTTTTAAAACACAAAACCCGCCGTTTGAACAGCAAGCCAATGGTTATGTTAATTACTTGGGGGATGAGGGCCAGCGCTTAACCAATGTTGGTCCTGGCGTGCAAGTGGCCACCAGTGACTCCGGTGATAAAGTTTTTATGTCGGTGCCTAATAGCGTTGGTGATTTTAGTCCAACCTATAATTTAAACCAAGGTATTGATAACGTTGAACGCGCTATTTTGTCACAAGCAAAAATAAGCGATCGTGCAAATTATGTTCCTGTCGCTAATCCAGATACTTACAATGTTAATTTTTCCACCATGATGCCTAGTGGTGACATGGGCATGAATGTGACTGACTCGTTAGGTGCACAGGTTTATCCTGTATTACCGGCATTGACTGCACCTTATGTTTCTGGTGATACGGTCAGTTTTAATGGTATCGATGTCGTGGTTAAGAAAATACCGCAAGATGGCGATAGCATTACGTTAACCCCTGAATCAGAAACTGATGTGTTCACGGTTATTCGTGACGCTATTAACTGGTTAAAACAAGAAAATGGTGTTGGTGTCGATGAAGCGCAACGTCAGTTAGAGCTAGGTCATATTATTGGCGATCTTGACGAAATTCAAATTAACTTAGGCAGCGTTAGAGCTGGCATTGGTGCGCGACTGCAGTTAACCGAAAGCCAAGGCGAGCGTCATGAGGATTATAACTTAACTATTGAAAAGTCGCGCTCTGCGCTAGAAGACTTAGACATGGTGGCGGCAATTTCTGAATTTGAACAAAACAAGCTTGCTTTACAAGCTGCACAAACAGCCTATTCACAAGTACAGAAAATGAGTTTATTAAACTACATATAAGGTCATACCAATTTCGACAATTATCTGACCATTTGTACTGGTTAAAATCAACTATTACATCGTTGCTCTCAATCCCAATAGCAAGCTATTACTCGGCAACGTGCTCCTGCGTTGCTCTATTGTCGACATCCATGTCGAAATCAATCGAGCGCCTTGTAGTAATTAATTTTCCCTACGCACAACAAGACCACATGTTTATTGGAATTGGTATCATTAAGTGGCGAACTATTGCCGCATGGCAATAGTTGTCAAAAAAAAGACCAAACCTTAAAAGAGCCAATCAAAAGCGGCAAAGATCGAAAAATCAGTCAGTTTATTGACTGATTTTTTCGTTTTATAACACTATCGACTATGAGCCGCTTATTTAAATTCGCCCTCTACCCCTTTGTTAATCAACTTTTTGTCTGTTTGTTGTTTATTTTTCTCTAAAAAGTGATTGTTGGCACATGTGTTGCAACTGGAATGTTAGCTAAGCAGTAAAACTTAATAATTATACCGGCTTGATGACATCACACGTTGATGCACCAGCCATTAACGTGGAGGCTATATCATGGCTCTTACAGTACAAACAAATGTCACGTCGCTAAATTCACAGCGTAATTTAGGTCGTTCGGGCGGTGCATTAGCCACATCAATGCAACGTTTATCGTCGGGTTTTAGAATTAACAGTGCGAAAGATGATGCGGCTGGTTTGCAAATATCTAATCGTCTTACTTCTCAAATTTCAGGATTAAACGTCGCGATTCGAAATGCGGGTGATGGTATTTCTTTAGCGCAAAGTGCTGAAGGTGCGTTGCAAGAATCTACCAATATCTTGCACCGCATGCGTGATTTATCTATTCAAGCGGCAAACGGCTCGAATGCGGATGAAGATCGTCGTGCGATCCAAGAAGAAATGACTCAGTTACAACAAGAATTGAGCCGTATCGCCGAAACAACGACCTTTGGTGACCGTAAATTGCTTGATGGTACCTTTGGTACCGAAAGTTTCCAAGTTGGTGCTAAATCGTTTGAAACCATTAACA
>JABSRV010000148.1 GCA_013214905.1 Psychrobium sp.
GTAACCAGAGGAATGCCTGAAAGGTAAGTTCGTTTAACTTTTGCTTATCATCATTTTCATTAATCCACTCGGATAATAGTTCAGCCACAAGTTCAGCTTTAATCCTAACCTCTCGGTCGTGTTGAATTTGAGATAATTTAAGATCGTACTCATGTTTTACTGAATATTGAATTCGCTTTGTAATCCAAGTCTTCGAAACAAAAATACAAAGTGAAATTAAAACAACAGTAATCGCTGAACTTGCTAAAGAAGTAATCCAAATATCCATATAAATTCAATCCTTAAAAAAAGTATATCGCCCGACTAATTGATAGGGGAAATGGGCCTTTCTGTTTGCTTCGAAACAATGTGACGTATGCTGATCTCGCATACAGTCTTGTTATGTGACGCTACCAACGTCCAATAATTGGTTTGATACCGGTTATACTGATTTGATTTAACTTCCCATGTTCATTAGTTATAGAAATGAATTTGGGCATTTTTTTTGGTTTCTTATGAAACCAGCGATTGCATATCTCTACCAAATCGAGGAATACGGAATTTGATTCAAGATTTTCAGCTAATGAATTTGTCACATCCACATCAGGAATAAGTAAAAAATCACCCGTTTTTTTTATATAATCAGGCCCATCCGCCATACTATCAAGTTTGCTTTGCATCATTTTCCTTGGAATTGGCGCATTATATCCTTTAGAAAGCATAATATTTGGAAACTCGGGAGCCATAAAGTCAATCAGCCAACCATCCGCTTCTATCCAAGAGTGAAACTCATCTGCTGATGATTTTAACTGACCATCTGCAATTAAACCAAAACCTAAAACTTTTTCGACGCCGAGATGATAAGCTGCGAAACCTGAATAAACCTTTGCGTCTATTTTAAAATGCTTATTCAGTATGTAAGCACCACAGTAGTTATAAAATAAGCATGCTTTATTGGTATCTGAGTTTTCATTTTTTAAAACAGCATGTGTAATACTATAAATTCGTTGGTAATCCGAAAGTGTAATGAGCAAACTAAATCCCTCTTGATATCACAGAACGCCCACCTAACCAGCGACGTGCTGGCGCATTTTTTTCGTCTCTATGCTAAAAATGTGACAGCTTTAGCCGTCTGGTTCAGGTACTTATAGTTTACTTAGCATCCATACCGCAAGCTAAACCAATGATTACACCGATTGCACCTTCACTACCAATTTCATCTCTTAATTGTTGTGCATTAGTTGTCGTTGTACCTAAAGCTTTCGCAATGCCCGGAGAAGCTTTACCGTTTATAAATGCGGTAATATTTGTTGAAGTAGTACCTATTCGCTTACTTAAACTGGGAGAACCTTCACCTCTACGGATTAGTTTTTCAATATTTGTTGATGTTGTACCTGCACTACTTGCAATTCCTACGTAACTCATAAATTATCCTTGTAAACTATAAGGCTGTAGAATTAATCATTGATGATAAACAGCCTTTAAAATTTGATTAATTTAAGCGTAAAAACACGCCCCGGCGTAAATCTAGCGCTTTTTTAGCGTAAATAGTGCTAAAAAAACGCACTATTTAGCCGCCATATTCATTTTTGATAAATTCTACAGCCTGAACGTAACCGACGCTTTAGTGGTCGGCTGCATTATTTTTTATGCCTTTTTTATGCAGGTTGTATTAAGTTGAGAAACCGCTGCTTTAAAAGCATTGTTTGCAGCTTCAATATCCGTTCTAACTCTATTGGCACTGGCTAGATATGCATTCTGATTGCTAGGGATTATTTTCCGATCGCTAGCTAGTGTTTCAAACTCTAGGAGTTTATCTTGCATAGATTCTGCTCGTTTATCATGCGCTGAAGAAAGACTTGGTAGTCCCTCTATGTCGCATTGGATATTTATTTCAGGAATAGGTGAAGTCGCACTTACCACTTGTGTCGGCGGAAATATAAACTTCGTCACTGAAATTCCAGAAACAAACCCAAGAACCAGTAAGGTACAACCAAATACTACAGGGTGCTCTTCAAATGTCTGTTTAACCGATTTTCCATTATTTGACAACGGATAGGTCAATTTTTTAGTGTGAGTTTCTTTTGATTTATTGTTTTCAATTTCCGCAGTTATTAAAGCTTTATTAACAATCCCTATAGCGTTGTTCATACAGGTGTATGAATCTTCAAGGCTACCAATTCTGCTAGCAACAGATGCACTTGTAACATTACGAGAAAAATCAGCTGCGTAACTTGAATGGAATGAAAGTAACGGATGGACACTGTCTGCCCACGCCTCAAACTCATGAATAGAATTAAAAGGCTTTTTTTCATTCCTTTCTTTTCTCAATAATTTTAACTCTTTTACGATATCCATTAATTATTCTACGACACTCATTTAAGTTGATGTATAACGCCAAGCCGCTGCGTGCAGGCGTATTTTTTGTAAAATATTCGACAGTGTTAGCCGTCCGACGGACTTGACTTAGATGATTTATTCGAAGGTTTTCGTACTGGACTAAGGCCTAATATTGTTCTCAATTCATTAAAGTCATCGGTAACAGTAGGTGTCGATTCGAAAAGTTCAATTAAACTTTGCCCTACCAAATCATCTTCAATAAGTTTAGCTATTTCCCTTGCAAAGCCAATACTTGACTTAGCAACAATTATCTCATTTATAATACTTTTCATTGGCAACTTAAAATCTTCAATTAAGTAATCACCTAAACGGTTTGCTCTAACTTTATCTATCCTATTTATATCAGTCAGCCTTTTATCTTCAGCTTCAATAACGATACTTGACTCATCTGGCGAAACAACTTTCATCATTGTTTCTAGATATGTTTTTAATGTCGTATTAATTTCTTTTAACCCATCGACTTGGTGTGATAATTCAGTAAACTTTTTCTGATCTGACATTCTCTTAAGTAATTCACGAAAGAGTCCTGCCCATTGTTCTCTTAGCCAGCTATCAATATCCGAGAATTTTTCAAACGTTTTCATTGGATTATTTCTAGGGCGTGAAAGGATTTTCTCAATAAATTTAAATATATTAACGGAATCAACATGAGCATATGAAATGTTTTCATTGTTTTTATTTCGTAAATAAGTTTGATACTCTGAATAAACACTATTTTCAATTAAAATATAAGTGGGGATATCTCGTTTATTTGCCTCTTCAAACTCTTTTTTTGTAACACTCTCATATCTGTCGAAAAAATCTTTAGATTTTTCTCTTTCACCGTCGCTTGCTTCTGAACCGTAACGTCCACCGATAATTAAAACAAAAATATCAGCAGATGAAACTTCTTTATAGCATGATTCATCTAAAGGCATATCTGGTGAATATGCAATATTTCCTTTTTCGGATAAAACTGATTCGTAGCCCATAGAATCGATAAAAATATCCATAGATGAGCGAATATGCTTAAGGTCATAATAGGTCGAGCTAATAAATACTCTGGGATTTGCCAAATTGGACTCCTAATTTGATAATCATTTAACAGTATATTAATCGGATTACTCGATAATGCCGAGTTCCACTATTTCATAATGCACAGTACGTTACGCTAATAAGCTCTATTAAACAATATGTTAATAATAAATAATGCAAGTCGGATGTATATGTTGGTAGTGTTCTTCCATAACTGTATTGAGAGTTCAATGCGCGATAGCTAGATTGAACTTCACCGCTGTTCGCGCCGATGTAAACAGTGGTTATTTTCCGCAGATGCGTGTACGCCAACGGTCTTTTCGACTTAAGCTAAGTGTACGTTCTAAAGTACTTATCAAACTATAGAGTTTCATTATATCCCTTGTCCAAACTAAATCGTTATAAATATCTTGCACTTAAAATACATTAGTGCTAATTTCGGCCAACGATAGGGACATCAAAGTTATTGGTACTTAGTAAGTTTTTTGTGCCTGCATTGTTCACCGCTTATGGTGTCATAATTTAAGTTAAGGAAACAAGATGCCAAATAATCCAGACTTTAAAAAAGTAGATGAAGCTTTTGAATCCGTTCACTCAGCCCTTGTTACCAATTCAGATTATTATGAAAAACTACCAGCTAAACTTAGAAGTCGATATTTACTAATGTTAAGCGATGTAAGTGCTTTACAGGTCAAAGCTCTAAGGTTGCATAAGGCGTTTGAATCAGACCGTTGTACTAGGTTTAGTTAGAAATGCGTTTTCACGTACGAATCAATCAAATTTCAATGGCTGTTTTTTGTAAATGATAAATTCTACAGCCTTATGTTTACAGGAGTTTAGCTTTGATTGAATCGTATACAAAAGAATGTTGGCTAAATGAATTGAAAGAGTCAGCACAATTCTTAGAGAGCTTATATCGTACGACTGTATGGGACAAAAAACTTGAATTTAAAACAGAGAAAGCAGTATTTTTTGGCTGTTACGCGATTCGTAAACTGAAAGAAAGTAAATTACTAAGTGCGGAACTTTCTGGTTTTAATACTAGTTTAATTTCGCATCCCATTAGATCTGAACATGATAGTATTGTTGGTGATAAGTGGTCCCAAAAATACAACTTTGGGCACAGTGAGAGTCATGAACTAGCTTTGGAAAGGTTATGTAATCAATTTATCCATAGTAAAATATATTCACCATTTGTTCCCGGAGGTCAAGGTTGTATGGGATTCTTCTTTGCTTCAGATAAAGAGTACAAAAAACGAGTTTACTATGTTCAGCTTATAAGAATAGTTAGTATTTTTTTAAGTGTCGTACACAATAAAAAAGTTAATTTAGAGCTAGAGATAAATGGTGCAGAAGTTAGCGCCAAAAACCTCACAATGCACACATAACAAACAAGAATAGCTATCGCGCAGCCGACACCTATTCGGAAAAATATACCAGCATTGCTCAGACTTTAGGCTGGCAACCCCCACCGCTTCCTATGCAACTTGCAAACTGCCCAAAAAACAGGCATAATTTACCATATTGAAGAAATCCGCACTTTTTATGTCGCGGATTTTTTAGTTTTAAGCGTTAACAAGCTGAAACAGGCTATGCAATGGGTTTAGTCACTATCTTAAAGTGGCTTAGAACGCATCACAGGAAGCCAGTTCTTAGTAAATCATCTTAAAGCGCTCAAAACTTACTAAATCAAACAAATGAAAGCCCGCAAATCAATTCTGTTGATGGCGGGTTTTCGCGTATCTGGACGTTATCAAATGAAAATATCAAACGTGATTGCGGTATTGGTACCGCTATTTGTGCTGGTTTTTGTCTATGTTGGTGTGCAAAGCGAACCGGGCATTGTGCAATCAATTTCGTATAAATCATTTATGTCGATGTTTGCATGTTTGGGGTTGTGGTCGGTGCTGCGTATATCTGATTGGGTATCGGGCGTTGATTTTAAAGAATGGTGGTTATTATCTAATGTTGATCAAAAATCTCATTATCTGCGTATTCGTTTTGCTAGTTACGCCGTGGTGTTTAGCTTCATCTTTGCATTCGCTTAAATACGAAGTTTATTTCAAAACATCGTATGCGCGTTACATGCCAGGTCATGACTACAAACTATTAAAAGCGCAGTGCTGGCAAGAGAGCAGATTCAATCGATATGCGATTAGTCCGGTTGGTGCCAAAGGATTATGTCAGTTTATGCCGGCAACGTGGAAAGAGGCGCAACGCTACTTCAAATCTGAGGCTAATGCGTTTAGTGAGCGACACAATATTCAAGCTGCAGCGTGGTATAACAGTAAGATGTATCGATTTTGGAGTAGCCCACGGCCAATAAGCGATAGATACAACTTAATGCTAGCCAGTTACAACGGCGGCGCTGGCAACATCCACAAGGCGCAAAAGCGCTGTGGCAATCCAAATTTATATCAAGACATCATTAAATGTTTGCCATTAGTCACCGGCAGACACTCTAAAGAGACAATCAATTATGTTCAACGCATTAACCATTACTATGAGCAACTAAGATGGTAACGGTTAAAGTGCTGGCACTTGGCCTTGGCGTGGCAAGTTTAGTATGCGCCGCTCTGTTCTGGAAGATAGATAATCTAAAAGCGGACAACAAACAACTTAAAGCTAATATTGTTCAGTATGAGTCAACTATTGAAAGCAAAGAGGCCGCGATACAAAGTCTTCAAAAAGACTTAGTTGTAAAAGAATATCTCGCGCTTAAACAACAAGAGCGCGTAGCGGCCATCCAAGGTAATTTAACCAAACTCAAAAAAGAGTTAGCACGATTGAGTGAATCAGATGAAAACGTTAAAAACTGGGCTAATCAGCATGTGCCTGATGCTGTTAGCGGGTTGTTCAACGCACAAAGTCCTGACTAAAACCGAAATGGTTAAGATGCTGCCTCCCGCGACATTACTTCAAGCTTGTCCATTACCCTTATGGATTGGGCGCACTAATCAGGATCTAGCTGTCTATATATTAGAGCTGCAATCGATTATCAAGCAATGCGACAATGACAAAGCATTACTACGTGAATGGCGAGATAGTCAGTAAAAAATCGAGGTGTCTATGAAAATTATCATACTGGTCACATTATTATTTCTTCTCAATGGCTGTGCTACGTCAAACATTGTTCAAAATTGCGATACGCAATATCCAAAGCTCAATACGTTGTATGTGCTTAACGATGCTGTAGTTATGACATATGAAGATTTCGAAGCGCTTACCAGCTTTATTACTCGTCTTCGAAAGTGCGTAGATAAAGAGTAATCAACATGAATGATGAAGAATTAGCTAAGCCTGAGCAATGGCATTTAAAAAGAGAAATAAACATTGTTCATATCTTTGCCACTATCAGCATTATCATTTCTGCCATTTGGTATTTAGGGGGGCTCGATAAAAGAATAATGACTAATACACAGTCAATAGAGTTCATGCAAAAGCAACGCAGCGAAGACCAACAGAGGATAGAGAAGCAACTAGACAGCATTAATAAGAAACTAGACCGATTGTTAGATAAATAATATGACTAAAGTAGATTGGGGTGTCTTACAAATTGAATATGAGAAAGACCACGAGATTACTGGCATCAGCCCCAAAGACTGGGCCGATGAAAATAATCTAGTGTATGCCACCGCAAGGCGCTATTTAAAAAAAAAGCGTTAAAGCCTAGAGCGGCGCTCGATGTTGAGTTAGCAAAAGAGCAAGAAAACTTGTCTATCGCTAAGTTAGAAGAGCAAATGAGCGTTGATATTAAATCACTCGCTGCGCTGGGTAGTTATGAATCCTACTTCAAAAACGAAATTAACGAGCTAGCTAAAGCGACGACATTGAGTGATGAGCTAGTGATGTGTCGTTGCCGCATTCATTTAGTGATTAAAACGATGAATGAAATACAAGGGAAAATTGAAGAACAAACCGAAGTTGATGTGGTGGCTAACTTGTTTAAATCTTATTTAAACGCTGAACAGGCGTTAGATAAAATCGTGTTGCGGGTGGAATCGATTGTTAAAACAATGTCATCAATTGAAACGGATAGTTTAGTTAGGCTTAAGACTCAAATTAATATCGACCAACTAACTAAAACGGGTAAAGCGATTCTGATTAATACGCAAAAATCAGCAGTCCAATTGCAATTACTCCGTCATCAAGAGGCTCAAATCAGAAAAGAGCAGGGCGGCACAAGCAAAGTGGATGATTATATCGATTCGCTTACAAGCGGCAAAGATACGGTTATCAAGTAATGCAGCCTAACAGCGCCAAATATAGCAAGGACACTTGGTTAACTAGCGAGGAACGTCTTGCGCTAAGGCATGATGAAGTGGAATTGCTCAAGCGTTGTGCACCTTATCTAGATTGCTGGTGGTGGCGCATTAACAATTTGTACATTGTGGTTGATGAAGAGGCTAATGAGGTTTTGTTTCGTTGCCGACCAGCACAAACGATGTTGTTTGTGTTTATGTGGTTTCTCAATGTCATTCTAAAAGCACGACAGTTAGGTTTTAGCACCGCGATACAAATTTTCATTCTGGATCATGCCATTTTTAATGATAATCAAAAGTGTGGCGTGATTGCACAAGGTTTGCCCGAAGCCACTGAGATATTCGCTTCAAAAATTCTTTATCCGTATGAACGCTTACCAAGTTGGTTAAAAACCGGTAAACGTCGAGTGAAGCGGTTAACCGGCGCAGCGATACATTTTGCCAATGATTCATCGGTCCGAGTCGCAGTATCGTTCCGTTCGACCACATTGCACGTATTGCATGTGTCCGAATATGGCAAGATTTGTGCTCAGTTTCCCAAGCGTGGTGATGAAGTACAAAGCGGTTCGTTAAATGCGGTGCACAAAGAGTCATTTGTTTTCATTGAATCAACGGCAGAGGGCGCAACGGGCAATTTCTTTGATATGTCTATTGATGCCATGGAAATTACCGAATCAGGCATTGAGCTATCGTATCAAGATTATAAGTTTCATTTCTTTGCGTGGTGGATGGACAAGAAGTATGTAGCGGCGGTGCCATCGGGTGGCTTAAAGCTCACTAAGGCAAAAGTTAAGTATTTTGATGCTGTTGAACAATGCATGAAAATAACGCTCAGTGATGAGCAACGTTCTTGGTATGTCGCTAAAGAGCGCTCGCAGAAATCAATAATGAAACAGGAGTTTCCATCAACACCGCTTGAAGCATTCTTAACGTCTGGTCGTAAGGTCTTTGATTC
>JABSRV010000149.1 GCA_013214905.1 Psychrobium sp.
TGACCATGCCCATTGGAAGTTATAGCCGCCGAGCCAGCCGCTGACGTCAACAACTTCGCCGATGAAATATAAGCCGTCTACGTTTTTGGCAGCCATGGTTTTGGATGAAATCTCATCGGTATCAATACCACCCAATGTCACTTCTGCCGTGCGATAGCCTTCGGTGCCATTTGGCTTGATTGTCCATTGATGGAAGTAATCACTAATAGCGGTTAACTCTTTGTCGTTAAACTGCTTAAGTGGTTTGTCTTCAAACTTCTTAAGATCAATGAATAGCTCAATGAGTCGCTTTGGAAACTGTTGGCTTAAGCAGGTTTTAAGTGCCTGCTTAGGATTGCTGTGCTGTGCTTGTACTAACAATGCGTTAAGGTCTTGTTGCGGCATTAAGTCGATGGTGATGGCTTGGCCTGGTAACCAGTATGAGGATATTTGTAATACGGCGGGGCCAGACAATCCACGATGGGTAAATAACATATCTTCGGTAAAGTTAGTGCCATCTTCGCTGGTAATAGACACTGGCAGGCTAATGCCTGACAAACACTCGTAAGCTTCTTTGTCGGTATTTTGCCACGTGAATGGCACTAAGCCGGCGCAAGTGTCGGTGACTCTTAAGCCAAATTGCTGTGCTACTTTATAACCAAACGGGGTTGCGCCAAGCTTGGGCATCGACAAGCCGCCGGTGGCAATAACTAGCGATTGGCAATGGTATTTGTCGAGGTTGGTGGTGATGCTAAAACCGTTTTCTGTTTTGCTGATGCTCATGATCTCACAGCGCAGTTGTGTAGTGACATTGGCGTCACTACATTCTGCTTCTAACATGCTGACTATGTCTTTTGCGCTATCGTCGCAAAATAACTGACCGAGGGTTTTTTCATGATGAGCGATGTTATATTTGTCCACCATGGCGATGAAATCCCACTGGGTATAACGACTTAGCGCCGATTTAACGAAGTGTTTGTTACTGCATAAGAAAGCGCTGGGCTCAATATTGTAGTTGGTGAAGTTACAGCGTCCACCACCACTAATGAGTATTTTACGTCCCACTTTTTTTGCGTTATCAAGTAATAATACATTGCGGCCACGGTAACCAGCGGTGGCAGCACAATGTAGGCCAGCGGCACCTGCGCCAATAACGATAACGTCGAAATTACTCATTTTTCACTCTCTATATGCGTTGCTTTAAAACTAAAAAAGGATGCGACAGCATCCTTTATATTCATTTGTATCGGCGCGCATTATACCCGCCGTAAAGCTCGCTGACTACTCTACCGTAGAGCCAGGTTCCATGATGCTACCACCGCTGCCGTTGGCCGCCATCGCTGCAAAATCTTTATCAAACATGTACATGGCTGCACCGTCTTCGCCAATAAGCTCTAATTTATCGATAATGCCTTTAAATAATTTTTCTTCTTCATGTTGCTCTGCCACATACCATTGCAAGAAGTTAAAGGTAGAATAGTCGTGATTAGTAAATGCTGCGTGCGCTAGGCCGTTGATCTTTTGGGTAATCAAGCATTCGTGCTCAAGAATTTGCGTAAACACATCACGCATAGACTTAAATTCGTGCGGTGGAGCATCGATAGCCCCTAAAATTGGTAAGCCGCCTGTTTCTGATACGTATGTGAATAGGCGTTTCATGTGCTGCATTTCTTCGTTAGCGTGCTTACGTAAGAACATCGCGGCGCCGTCAAAACTTTTATCTTCGCACCAAGCGCTCATTTGCAGATATAAATTAGACGAGTAAAACTCAAGGTTAATTTGTTCGTTGAGTTTGTCGATCATTGGTTGTGCTAGCATGTGAGTCCTTTGAATTGGTGGATAAATAACAGCGGGGATGATGGCGTAAAATGAGGCGTCAGTCAATGCTAAATAGCGTTAGAACACGTTGATTTTAAGAAACTTTAACAAATACCCTTGTACTGATAATACGTTGTATTTAGCTTAATAGTAGCGATATTGTTCATGGTCTTATTACGGGCACACGTTTTTTGGCAAACGTTTGCCCGTCATGAGTTCTTATCGATGCTTCCAATCGTAACCCGATGGGCTTTGGAATGCGCGTAATTGAAACTCTGGCAATACGGCGTAGAGATGATCAAAGATATCTGACTGCACGGCTTCATAAGACGCCCATTCAATGTCATTGCAAAACAGGTATAACTCGATGGGTAAGCCGTATTGATCAGCTGGCAATTGGCGCACCAACAGAGTCATGTCTTGGCGTACCTTAGGATGGTTGCGTAAGTAAAACTCTAGGTAAGCACGAAAGGTGCCGACGTTAGTTAGCTTGCGGCCATTGGCGGTAATGTTTAAGTCACTGTCTAAAATGCGATTATCGCTGTCTACTTCTTGCTGCTTTTGGCTCAAATAGTTTTTGATACTGTCTATTTTTAGCAAGTGTTGCAATAGCTCTTGGTCTAAAAATGAAATGCTGTTGACGTCTAATCTAATCGAGCGTTTGATGCGTCTGCCACCGGCGTCTTCCATGCCGCGCCAATTTTTAAATGAGTCGCTGATTAAGGCATAAGTCGGGATCATAGTGATGGTTTTATCCCAGTTTTGCACTTGCACCGTGGTTAATGCTACTTCTAATACTTCACCGTCGGCGCCGTATTTTGGCATTTCTATCCAATCACCACGGTTTACCATTTGATTCGCCGCTAATTGAACACCAGCGACAAAACCTAAGATGGTATCTTTAAATATTAATAAGATAATCGCAGTCATCGCCCCTAAACCACTGAGGAAATATAACGGCGATTCGCCGATGATGGTGGTAATGGACAATACCAATACGATAAGGAAAACAAAGAGTTTGATTAGCTGGTTGATGCTTTTAATCGGCAGCTTTTTGTTCAGTCCTTTGCCGCGAGATAGGTCTAACATGACGTCGAGCAAGGCAAAGACAAAACTGGCCATTTTAATCATGATGGCGATTGAGCAAATCTTAGAAACCAACTCGCTAAATGCTGGGTAACTACTAAGCGCAATAGGGCTGAGCAACGAAATGACTAATAACGGAATAACCGCGGCTATCTTTGCTAAGGCATGATGTTTTTCAAGCAGATCAAAGATTTTTGGTGAGGTTTTATCAAGCAACCGATGCAACAGTTTAAGCAAGATACGACGGTCAATTTTGTCGATGATGAAACTAATGCTCAACATGATCGCAACTAGGATGATGCTATCTAGCCATTCGTATTGAGTGATTGGCTGATATTGAGCAAGTAATTGGTTTAAATAGTCTGTCACAGTTCTGTCCTAGTCGGAATAAGAGTTTGACTAGGATAGATTAAATAACAACTTATTGCTATTTACATGGCAGCTATACCCGTCATCCTTGAAACCGCAGTTTTATTAAGAAATACGTCCTGTATTTCTCCAAAGGCCGCCGCAAGCGACGTTCAAAATATTTCCAGAATATGTTGTGTCTGCGTTGTAAACCACTATCATTTATAGACATAAGCTCAGGCGGTTTAAAACTTGACGGCTTTGCCTACACGGATGTAGGTACTCAGGTTTTGTCTGGAACTGAAAACCTGCACTGCAATTCCAATGATGTTGGGTATGTATTACGATTGCTGGCTCAGGGATTTTTCGATACGCTGGCTTAATTCCACCAGTTTTTCGTTGTCGCTTTGCTGCTTCGATTTACTGTCTAGTAATTCATAACTGATATTTAACGCAGAAATAAGTGCTACGTTGAGCAGGCTAGATGTTGGCTTGCCTTTTTGTACTTTGAGCATTTGCTTGTTAAGCATGTCTGCTGATTCAAGTAATGCGCCAGCCTGTCCTTCCGGGCAGGCCACAGACAATGTCTTGTCTAGTAAAGTGATTTTTAGCTCTTGGCTCATTAAGCTTCGTGCTCAAGACGATCAACCATGGCGTTTATGCGGGTTAGTGTCGTTGCGTGCTTTTCTTCTTGCTCTAACGCTTCCATTTGCAACATTTCATTGTCGTCTTCAAGTTGCTTAACTTGCTGCGCTAGTGTTTCGTTTTGGCTGGCTAAAGTAGACTTCTCTTGTAATAAGGCGTCGTTTTTAACGATAAGTTGCTCGATAAGTTGTTCTAATTTAGGTAATACAGTATCTAACATAATTGGTTCCGTAAGCGCGATTATAGGCGCGATAAAAAGTAATGGGTTAATCTAATCAATAAAGCGCCTAAAAGCCAGCTAGCAAGCCGTTTATTGAGCAAGTTTTTTAAAATTCATGATTAAAGAGACGTTCAAGGCCCTTTTCAATCAAATTACAGTCCATTCCTGCGAATCCCAGCCTTATGAATCGGTCATCATTAAGTTGCGGGGTTGCACAAAATTGATGCTCGGCTTGCAGGTAAATATCTTTTTTTTCCGCCCAATCTTTAAGCTGTTTTGCGCTATGGTCTAGTTGAATCCATATTGCCATGCCGCCGTCGGGAATAGTGAACGATATTACCCGGCCTTTACGCTGATATTGGTGCAATTTATTCACCATGAAATCGCGGCGTTGTTGATAGGTTTTTGTTACTTTACGCAGGTATCGTTCAAACGCACCCGATTGCATCCAGCGTGCGATTGCGTCTTGCATCACTACACTAACTTTATGATTAATTATGGTTTTATAGTTAACGACGGCTTCTGCCAGTGTGGCGTCTAGTGCCAGAAAACCAATGCGTGCACCTGGGAACATGATTTTAGAAAAAGTAGAAAGGTATATCACTAACCCTCTAGGATCGTCACTGGCCATGGGCGCGAGCGGTTGGCAGCGATAATGAAATTCGTGATCGTAATCGTCTTCAATTATTGCAATGTTGTGCGCACTGGCGATGCGATAAATAGCCTGACGCCTCGCAATTGGCAATGTCACCGTGGTGGGATATTGATGCAGCGGGGTGAGATAAATTAGCTTAATCGGTTTGCTGTTTTTATTTTGTTGCTCAATAGCTTGCGATAACGAGTCTGGCAACATGCCTTTGTCATCTTGCGCTATAGCCACTAAGCTTGCGCCTGCGCTTTTGAAGCTATTCCACGCTGGCGCATATCCCATGGCCTCAATAGCTACACTGTCTTGATCATCTAACAATAAGTGAGAAAGCACATAAAGCGCTTCTTGTGAGCCATTTACCACCACTATTTTTCGATTGTTAAGCGCGCGTGCGCGGCGTAAATAACAGCTTATTTGCTCTATAAGTGCGGGATGCCCTGCATTGTCACCGTAATTTAGACTAGCCAAGTCAGGTCGGCTTAACGCGTCGTTGACAAAACCTTTAAATTCTTTAAATGGAAACAGTGAAATATCCGGCGTGCCACCGGCAAAATTATATCGATAGTCGGCGGCGCTGCGCTGATAACGTTGCACTGTTTTTTTTCTAAACTGCCACGTGAAGTGTTCTGGTTGTTCATTGGGGCACTTGGTGGTGTGCTGGGAGCTAATGACGGGTAATACGTCGGCGACAAAATAGCCGCGCCGCTGTTTGCTTTCAATCCACCCCTCGGCAATTAACTCATCAAAGGCCGCCATAATGGTATGTCGATTACTCAATAATTCCAGTGCCAGTTGCCGTGCCGATGGCAGTTGTTCGTTTGATTTGACCAAACCATTTTTAATCGCCGTGCGAAGCGCATCGCTGATTTGCAAATATTTTGCTTTTTTAAGCAATCCATTGTCAGCATGGTTAGCGACTTGCTGCTGCAATAGTTGTGGCAGGTTTAATTGTTTCACTGGTCTAGCCATTTTGTTCATTCTGGTTCTTAACAATATACCAGTGGTGCGTAGGATAAGGAATTAATTGATTAGGGAGTGAACATGAAAAAACCACAAGCAATAACGCTACGCAGCGACAAGGTGAAATTGATACCGCTAACCATGGCGCACTTAGAGGCATTTTATCAAGCGGGCAAAGATGACTCGTTATGGCGCTGGGTTGCGCCTCATCGTTGTTGTGATTTGGCGACAACCAAAGAATGGTTACTAAGCTCTTTAGCGGCAATGTCTAGACATGAGCAAATGGCGTTTGTGATTGTTGATATTGCCAGCGATCAAGTTGTGGGCAGCACAAGATATTGCAGCATCGATGTAGCCAATAAAGGTGTTGAAATTGGTTTTACTTTTATCCGCCCCGATTTTCAGCGCAGTTATATCAACAGTCATTGTAAGTTTTTGCTGTTGCAACATGCGTTCGACGAGCTTGGCGCCATTCGAGTGCAGTTTCGAACCCACCAAGATAATCAAAAATCACGTAATGCAATCTCGCGACTAGGCGCAACGTTGGAAGGCGTTATTCGTCATCAGCGTGTGCTTGATAACGGTGAGACTAGAAACGCTGCACTGTTTAGTATTATCGACAGTGAATGGCCACAGGTTAAACAGAATTTGCAAAAACAGTTGGTTGCTGCGCCGCATTTAATATGTCAGTTGAGCAACGAGCAACAGAGGTTACTGACGGATTTTCCTCTAGTGCAGTTGGTGATAGCTAGCAGTGATAATGTCATGAACCAGATTATCTATTTGCCTATGACTTACGACCGCAAGCGACATTGCTTAAGTGGACATTTGTCGGCGAATAATAAGCTTAATTGGCTGTTAGACAATAGCCCTAAAGTGACGTTGATTGTTCGAGGAGATGATGGTTATATCTCACCGAGCTGGCATGAGGAACAGCTGGTGCCAACATGGAATTATCAGGCGCTGCATATGACGGGTAAGCTTGTTTTTGTTGGTGACGATGACCCACAACAGAAATATAAGCTCATGGCGCAGCAAGTCTCTATTTTTGAAGGGGGAAAATGGCAACTGGCTGAGCAAGATCAAGCGCTGATGTTACAGATGATCACACACATTCGCTGTTTCGAAGTCTCGTTAACTGATGTGGCGTCACAAAATAAGTTAAGCCATAAAAAACCGATGGCCGTTAGGCAGGCTTTGGCTGATAAGTTGTCGACGTTGGGAAAACAAGAATTTTCGAAGGCGCATTTACAGCCTACTCATTAGCGCTGCATATTTATTGGTTATGGGTATATACTCAGCCCATCTTTTTTCGGTGGGCCTTTTACCATGAACAATAGCTATATTATCAATGAATTACATTGTCGCGATCACTACTTTAATGTGCCGTTAGATTATCAACTGCCAAACGATAAGCAGCTATCCATCTTTGTTCGTGAAGTCGCCAGTGAAGAAGGGCTTGCTAAGCAGTTACCTTATTTGGTTTATTTACAAGGTGGCCCAGGCTTTGGTGCTGGTCGACCTAGTGGTCTTGATGGCTGGATTAAGGAAGCGGCGAAAAATTATCGTATCTTATTGCTCGATCAGCGCGGCACCGCAAAAAGCAGTCCGATTAACGCGCAAACCCTGCGTTATTTTGACGGGCAGCAGCAAGCCGATTATTTGAGCTTATTTCGAGCCGACAATATTGTGCGAGACGCCGAATGCATACGCCAGCAGTTAATTGGTGATGGTAAATGGTCTATTATCGGGCAAAGCTTTGGTGGGTTTTGTGTGCTGCGTTATTTGTCTGCCGCCTCTATCGGACTAAAGCAAGCGTTTATCACGGGTGGCATTCCGTCATTAACGCGCCGCGCCGAAGACGTATATAAAGCAACTTTTAAACGCGTACAAGATAAGAATAAATTGTTCTTCGCTAAATTTCCACACGCACAACAAATGGCGAAAGATGTAGCAGACTATTTGTTAAACGACAGTGTGCAGCTGCCTAATGGCACGCTGCTAACGGTTGAATCATTTCAGTTGTTAGGCATTCACCTTGGTATGACCGGTGGTCATGAAGAGCTGTTTTATATGTTAGAACAAGCGTTTGTAGAGGTTAATGGTAAAGCTGAGTTGAGTTTTGTCTTTAAAGATTCGGTGAGCCGCATGCTTGATTTTGACAGTAATCCTATTTTTGCATTCTTGCACGAATCAATTTATTGCCAAGAATTTTCCTCTAATTGGGCAGCGCATCGAGTGCGTGAAAGTGATTATGCACCGCAATTTGATTATGCGGGTCAGCAACAAGAATTTTTGTTTACCGGTGAAATGGTTTTTCCGTGGATGTTTGAGCAGTTTGTAAACTTAAAACCGCTGCAACAAGCCGCCGAGTTATTGGCTGCGAAAGATGATTGGCCGATGTTATACGATTTAGACGTATTAAAGAATAATACGGTGCCGACGGCCGCCGCTGTTTATCGTGAAGACATGTATGTTGATATTAATTACAGCCTTGAAACCGCTGAACGTGTGGCAAATTTGAAAACTTGGATTACCAGTGATTATGATCACAACGGCATTAGAATTGACGGCGAAACAATATTTAGCCAGCTGCATGGCATGTTGAATGGTTAGTTTGAACAGTCGCCATCCTATGTAGATGGTGAGGTCATCCTGTAAGCGCCTCCACCGTCATCCTGCAAGCCGCCCCACACCGTCATCCTGCTAGTCTTTTATGCAGGATCTCAGCCCTCGCGTTACCAGCTAACTTAGTAACAGGCTGGTTGAGAGCCCCTATAAAAAGACTTAGGGGATGACGGTATGGCAACC
>JABSRV010000015.1 GCA_013214905.1 Psychrobium sp.
AACGGTTAATGGCGCGATAGCTCATTTTAAAGGTTGGATTAACGGAAAAATGAAAGGGGTTGCAACAAAGTATTTATTGAATTATCTAGCTTGGTTTAGAGAAAGTAACGCTAAGCTAGATAATAAGCAAATATTGGAAGCGGCTTATAGATGACAACAGTATTCTGGAGCAGATCCTTGGTTTTACGCGACGGCTATCCTAGCCATTTAAATTTATGGTATTGGCAAGGGCGGTTTTGGTGGTGCAATGGGCATTAGCCATTGCGCCAATGCAAGCTGCGGCGATCTTGTTGCCCGGTGGTTTATCGGCATTGGTTTGGCGGGGTTGTTAATGGGGATTATTCCTGCCGCTGGTTTGAGTATTGTCATCGGGGATTGTCATTGCTCTTTTGTTTGCAATACCTGTTGGGTAATAAGCGCTCTTTTGCTAGTAACAATGTATGGCTATGGAGTATGTTAGTTGGCTTTTCTAGCACGACTATTCATGCCGGTGGTGGCCCTATCAGTATCTATCTATTGCCAACAAAGTTGGATAAATTGACGCTGATTACCACCATGGCTGTATTGTTTTGTGTTATAAATCTGGCTAAGTTAGTGCCTTATACATTGCTTGGTAATTTTGACCGTACTAATTTGCTAACCGCGTTGGTATTGATGCCGCTCGCACCAATTGGTGTAAAGATAGGGGGGGTGTTATTACACCGCGCCAGCGAAGCATTAATTTATCGCTTGAGTTACCTGTTCTTGTTTTTGTCAGGCACTAAGTTATTGGGTGACGGCTTTGGCTAGAGCGAAAGCAGAACCCTTATGCCAGTGGCATAAGGAAGTCAGCTAAAGCAGTGATGTAGGTACTCAGGTTTTGTCTCGAACTGAAAACCTGCACTGCAATTCCAATGATTTTGGGTATAGATCGCGCGAGAATTTCATGTGTGAATTATTCTTTAGGTTGATTAACGATGCTGATGCTTAAAAGGCGTGGTGTTGCTATCTGGGTCATTGCTGGCGACGCTGCAAACAGCCATCACTCTGGCTGGACCACCGGTGCCGCCAACATGGTTTAATGCGCCAACCATTAATGAACAGTCACCTTGCTTTTCTGCTAATAGCGATAAATTGGTTAGGTTTTCAACAATTAAAATGTCGCGTTGATAAAGGCGTACATGTGCTGGCCATGAGTTACTCCACTTGTCATCACTACCTTTGGCGCCTTGGCCTGAATCTGTACTAAAGCTGTCAGCAGCGATACCCGAAATTTTAACGTTTTTTTCATCCATAATTTTGATGATTTCTTCAATCGCTTCGCTGGTAAAACCAGGGTGGTTTAGGCCATTGACATAGCGTGACGTATCCCAATCCTCAGTGCCAGAAAAATAGAATTGCTCCCAGCCTACACGACCAACTAACCATGAACCGTCAGTGATTTTGTCTGCGACTGCGCGAATGTCTTCGGCTCTTATTGTCGCCATTGATGAGTCGGAAAAATCGGTGATGTTTAAGTCTGGGCTTGGCAGCCCGTTATTTTTTGCTAACTCTTTCTTAACCCGCGCAGATACGTCAATCAGCACTATATTACCGGTGAGTTGTTCGCTGCCTAACTCGTGCGCTGCTTTACGTTTGTTAAAACTGATACTGCCTTGTTCACTGCTATCTTCATTATTTCTATAATGATTAGGGGCGTTAAAACTGGTGCCATTATGCTCTTGTATCAAGATCGCCCGGCTATTGAAGTGGCCTTGGCTCGTTGCCCACTTATCTATAGGGTAGAGAATTGCTTGCTGATAAAACCCTGCAATGGGTGTGCTATCACCAATCGGACGCGCTAAGTCTGGTTTAGTGGCGTCACTGGCGCTGGGTGAAAATGTCGGAATAGGGTGACTAAGATCGATGAACTCGAGATTACTGGCTGGACTCATTGAGGCACAACCAGCATTTAATAAGACAGCAAGACCAAGCATTAATTTTTTCATCGTTGTATTCCTTTATATAGAAGCAAATTTATTTACTGAGGCAATAGTAACTGTTAGTTACTTGTGATTGAATGTCACTATCATCACTATAATTGTGACGAAATATCACTAATGAAAGGTTAACCTCATGAAAAGCATCATGGATGGATAAATTAAATCTATTAAAATTGTTTGTTAATGCCGTAGAGCATAGGGGATTTGCCGCTGCCGCCAATCATTTGGGATTGTCAGCCTCGACAATAAGCAAAGGTATTGCAAGGCTTGAAGAGAGCATTAATATTAAGCTGTTTAATCGTTCTACTCGGCAAGTACATTTAACCGATGCCGGCGTGAAATATTTGGTGATAGCTCGGCGCATTGTGCTCGATTTAGAGCAGTGTGAGCGTGAACTCCAACAAAATAATGATCTGCCGTGTGGCAAGGTGAAGATTAATTTACCAGTCTCTTATGGGCGCCTTTATGTCTTGCCGCTATTACAGGAATTCATTGGCTTATATCCTGAAATAGAATTAGAACTTTCTTTTAACGATAGTTATGTCGATATTTTGGAGCAGGGCATTGATGTTGCTATTCGTAGTGGTAAGTTAGAAGACCAGCGATTGGTGGCTAGAAAAATAAGTCCTATTGATTTTTTAATATGCGCCTCTCCCGGCTACATTGCAAAGCATGGGCTACCAGCATCAGCAGATGATTATTCGCAACACACTTGGATAAGATTTAAATATCGGCAATCAGGACGCTTGATGCCGATTAGCGTTGATGAAGGCAGCGGCTTACAATTGCATGATCCTGGGCAGCAGTTTATTGTTGACGATGGAGAGGCCCTTGCACAACTTTGCGCCCAAGGGCTTGGATTAACCCAGTTGCCTCATTTTATAGCAAGAGATTGGCTTGCAAGGAAAGAAATAGTCACAATATCGCCAGCGCTTCGTACTTCCGAAGGTGTGTATTGTGTCTATCCAAAAAGAGAGTTTTTACCACAAAAAAATCGTATTCTAATCGATTTTTTGGTGAGTAAAATCGAAGAAAGTGGCGAGAGTACTTATCATACATGGGCTGGAAATGTCGTAGTGATGGAGCCTCCATCAGGAACAGTCTAGACAAAAAATTAACATAGCGAGTGCTGAGATGGCCTAGTCGCTAATGAATTTAATAGTGGTGCCTTTAGTAAATTACGAGACAATCGACTTGTTTATGGCTCAACTTGAGGCGTTATCATTTTTTCGCCACTAGACTTTATTGCCAAAAATAGCATTATTGAAGATTTTAAAGTCAATTTGATCAACATTAAATTGATGTCTGACAAGCAAAAAAAATATGGTTTGTCAGATCAACTTAACTTAACTCCATTGATCTGGCTCATGAAGATTACGGTTTGATGCTTGAATTTTCCACGCTGCATTATTTAAAACAAGCAGCAACGAGATATAACATTGAGTTAAATGGCCCAGAAAAACTATTGTTCAAGCAAGTTAAAGAGAATGAATTATTTTTGCCTAAACTGTCCCCAGGGAGCTATACGCTAACTATTGTGGCGACTCATCCGGTGAGCAAAGTCAGCCACTAGTTTTGTCAATTCACAGCCATTACGCATTATGGGGGTCACCGCTAGCGAAATTTATTCTCATTATCAGCTTTTTATTATTGCTGATTAGCTACATCGTTCGCCGTAATAAGCAGCAACGTTTTTTAATGCGTGCGCATAGAAAAAGTAAAGCCAGTGAACGAAAAATGCAATTGGCTCTAACGAGTAGTAATCGTGGAATTTGGGATTATAAAATAGACGAGAATCAATTATATGAAGACCGAATATGCAAAGAATTGGGCTACGATACGCTAAGCCCTCCATTTGAGGCAAAACAACATCTTCGCTTAATACACCCCGATGATTTTCCGTTGTTAGAGCCGCAATGGCAAAATTTCATTATGGGCAACATCGATAATATTGATTTTTCTTATCAGATGTTAAGCAAGTCAGGGAAATGGAATTGGTATCGTGACGTTGGTCGTGTGATTGAACGAGACGCGCAGGGTAAACCGACACGAGTATCGGGTATTTATACCAATATTACGCAGAGTAAAGTGTCTGAAGCGAACGCTATATTATTCGGTGAAGCCTTTAGTAAAATCAATGACTGGGTACTTATTCTTGACAGCAAGGGCATGGCAGTCACCGCCAATAGCGCATTTCTAAAGACCTTTTTATTGGATGACAAATCGTTGGTTCCAAGTTTTAAAGATTATCTAAAAGCGTTGGGGCAGCAGCAGTTTAAGAAGTTTAAACGTATCATGTCCAAGCTCTAAGCTGGCAATAGTAGGAGTGGTGAAATTGTTATCGTCAGCTAAGAAAAGGCGCAGCATCCTGTATTAGTGCGCATTAACGCGATTGCGAAATAAAATGACTTCATTACAAATTATGTCATTGTGTTGTCTGATATTACCAGTCAAAAAAATGCCGAAGAAAAGCTGCGTTTTCTAGCCAATTATGACTTTTTAACTAATTTTCCGAATCGAAAGTTAGTGCTGGAAAAAATTGGTCATAGCATCAAGGCCTATAAATATAATCGTAAAAAAAGCGCTTTATTCTTTATCGATTTAGACAAATTTAAACAGGTTAATGATTCACTGGGTCATAGTGCCGGTGATGAACTTTTGTGTGGTGTGGCTGATATTTTGGTCAGCAACGTTAAATCACGTGATATCGTTGCTAGGCAAAGCGGCGATGAATTTATGATTTTGATTAACGATTTTTCATCAATTGATAATCTTAGTCATTTGGCTCAACGCCTAAACCAATGCTTATCGATTCCTGTAGAAATACAAGGTACGCAAGTGAGTATTACCTCAAGCATCGGTATTGCAATTTTTCCTGACGACGGTAAAAACTCTGACGATTTAATTCAAAAATCCGACTGGGCGATGATTCACGCTAAAAATTCGGGACGTAGTCAATTTCAGTTCTTTACTCAAAACATGACCGATAAAGCGCAAGCACGATTGAAACTCGAAGCCGATTTACGCCAAGCGGTAGCGGATAATAAATTGATAAATTATTATCAGCCAATCATGCAATGTGAGGGAAATAGGGTATTAGGTTTCGAGTTATTGTTACGTTGGCCAACGGACAATGGCATGATATCTCCTGGAGTATTTATACCGGTTGCAGAAGATATTGGCTTGATTAGCCAAATGACTGAAGACGCAGTAGAACGTGCACTACAAGACTACTCAGCATTAGAAAAAGTACATGCTGACATATATATATCAATTAACCTATCGACCATTCACATATTGCAAAAAGGCTTGTCGGACACATTGGAAAGTCTGTTGGAAAAATATGACTTACCAGCAAAAGTATTGCGTTTAGAAATTACCGAAGGCATTTTATTTGCCGATCATGATATCGCTCTTATTCGTTTGCGAGAGCTAATGGCTTGCGGTTTTAAGTTATTGCTCGATGATTTTTGCACTGGATATTCGTCTTTTACTTATCTTAGTCAATTCCCGATTGATGTATTAAAGATTGACCAAAGTTTTGTATTTGACATTGATTCTAACCCTATGAACAAAGCAATTATTAAATCCATCGTATCGTTAGCAGAGAATATTAACTTAAGTTGCATTGCTGAAGGTGTTGAAACACAAGAACAACTGGACTATTTGCAAAGCTTGAGTTGCAAAAATATTCAAGGATATTTCTTTTCCAAGCCAAAACCATTGCATGAATTGGTTCAAGGCCTTATCGTACCTTAATTTATTCATGTTTATAAATATCGGGTGTCATAGTGTCTAAGTATATTTTATCAATTGATCAAGGAACGACAAGTTCTAGGGCAATACTGTTTACTGAGCAAGGTGAGATAGCAGGGTGCGCGCAGCAAGAACTGTCGTTGCTTTATCCGAAAAATGGTTGGGTAGAGATTGACGGCAACCACATTTTACAAAGTGTCTTAGACACTTGCCGTGACGTCTTACAACAATGTGCGGTAACAGCTGATCAAATTATTGGAATGGGCATTGCCAATCAACGGGAAACAACGCTGGTATGGCATAAAGACAGTGGCGTACCAATTTATAACGCTATTGTGTGGCAAGATCGTCGCACCGCTGGTTATTGTGATGAAATGCGCAATACCAAAATCACCAAAATGATCAGTGATAAAACGGGGCTGTTATTAGATCCTTATTTTTGTGCGTCCAAGTTACGCTGGATTCTAGATCACGTACCCAATGCAAAAGAGCAAGCGAGGCAAGGGCAGTTATTATTTGGCACCGTTGATAGTTTTTTGTTATGGCACCTCACTGCGGGAAAACAGCACAAAACAGACGCCAGTAATGCGTCTAGAACGTTGTTGTTTGATATTCATCGCCAATGTTGGGACGAGAAATTACTGAGTTTATTCGATATCCCAGCAAGCATGTTACCTGTTGTTATGGACAACAGCGATGATTTTGGTGTGTGTGAACACTTCGGCGCACAAATACCGATTATGGCCATGGCGGGCGACCAACAGGCCGCACTAATCGGTCAAGCATGTTTTGAGCCAGGCATGGCTAAAAGCACCTACGGTACAGGGTGTTTTTTAATGCTAAATACCGGTCAGCAAGCCCTTAAATCGAATAATAAATTGTTAACCACCGTCGCTTATCGCATCAATGGCAAAACCAATTACGCGATTGAAGGCAGCATATTTATGGCGGGGGCAACGATTGGCTGGATAAAAGACGGCTTAAAAATGATTGAGCACGCACGAGATAGTCAATCGATTGCCAGTAAGATAACCCTTGATCATGGCGTGGTGTTAGTGCCAGCATTTACTGGATTGGGCGCACCGTATTGGGACGCAGACGCCAGAGGCGCTATTTTAGGATTGACCAGAGATTCTGGCATTAACGAAATTGTTAGCGCGGCGTTGCAATCAGTTGCGTATCAAAGCAAAGATTTGCAATTGGCAATGCAAGCCGATGGTTTACCGACCACAAGTTTACGCGTAGACGGTGGCATGGTTGAAAATGACTGGCTAATGCAGTTTTTGGCCGACATGTTAAATGTTGAAGTACAGCGGCCAAAAATCACTGAAACAACGGCGCTGGGCATCGCTTATTTAGTGGGACTGCGCAGTGGTGTTTTTTCCTCTACAAAGCAGTTGCAAGACATGTGGCATTGCGAGAAATTATTTAAGCCAACTATCGATGCAACGACAAGAAACAAACTTTATCAACAATGGCTGGCGGCGATAAAAAAAGTGCAAGGCTAATGTCTTTTGAATTAGTTGCTGGAGGTATCATGAACGCAAATAATCTTGCAATCGTTAGCTGTTTTATTGAAGAAACGATGTGGTAGTAAGGTTGAAAATTGATAACTGTCACCTGTGGCTAATTTGTATTTACTGCCAGCAACCGTCAATTCAATAGCACCGTCAATGACGGTGCCTGTCTCTACGCCTTTCTTGATAGTCATCTGTGAACCCGAGTCACATCGCGCTTGGTAAGTCTTAATGAAAAAATTCACAGGGTAGTGTGAATCGCTTATTCCTACCTGTTTGATAGTTGGGCGTTGATCGCTAATATTAATGAGTTCTTGTTCAAGATAGACGACTTTCTCTGGGAGAGATAATTCAACCATAAAAAAATCACTGATACTCATTGAAACACCCGCCAATATTCGACTCAACGAGTTAATCGACGGACTGACTGTATTTCTTTCTATCATTGATATTGTGCTATTAGTCAGTCCTACCCGTTTGGCTAGCTCACGTTGTGATAAGCCATGAATTTCGCGAATTTTCTTGAGCTGTTCACCAACTTCCATCGCATACTACCTTTTAAAACACTTTGCTTGATAATAAGCATAAGCAAAAATATACGATTTGGTAGTTTATCTTCGCTTTAACCACTATTAGTCGTCTGTTTATAAGGAGATAAGAACGTAAAATACGTCACCAATTTCTTTTTAAATAATTGTGTATTAGCTAGTTAGCTATATTGCTTGCACTGATTTGTACACTTTTAATTAGAAACCAAATAGCGTTGATTCAAATTGTTCAACAGATTAATGCGTGATAACATTTTGGTTAGATGAGTGGTTATATAATGAATTTTTATGGAAAACACAACGAATGGAACCACAATGAAATTTAGCTTAATGACAATAGCCCTGACGCTAGTTCTTAGTGGGTGCGCGAGCCAACAGCAACAACCTGCAAAAAGTGACCGCTATCTAAATGAAAGCCAGCGTCAATCGCAATGGGACAATTTTGTTGGTCATTGGCGTACGCAGCGTAGCAATGTTATCGGTGGTAAAAATACAATTACCATTAAACGCTTTAAGGACGGCCGTTTTGTGATTCAGTTTAAAGTCTTTGATAAGCAAGAAATACTCAAAGAGGAACATCGTGAGATGGGCTTGTGGGGGATCTCAGGCGACATTTATTTTACAATGTTTAAAGGATGGATCGAAAATGATCGATTTCAACCGGCTGATTCAAGCAAGGCCGCACATTATAATGCGTATCAAATTATTGAGCATGGTGCTGATAAGTTGACGTATAGGAGTTTGTCTTCTGATAATACGTTTTCATATCAGCGAATTGAGACGTTAAAATAGCAAAGGGCGAAACTAGAAATTAACGCGAGCGATAACCCATTAGTGCATACAACTCACCCTGCTGTACACGGCGATTAGCAGAGGCAATGGTGCCATTACGTTGATATTCTTTCACCATTTCATTAATAATGGGTGCTAGCTCATCTTTAGTCATTCCCGTGACAATACGCTTGTCGTAAAGCATTTTTAGTAAGATTTCATCTAAGCCAGTTAATAAATTATTTTTTGTATTATCATTAAAAATAGAAGGGAAGACAAGGTCAGAGTCGCGTATAAGGCCTAACGATTGGGTTAATTCTTCGACGATACAAGTTAGTAATTTTCCCTGTGCCATCGCGCGATCAACCGGGATAAATACATTTGCACTGATAATGTTTCCTGCTTTGTTGGCCCGAATGGTCGCCATGCAAAGAGAGCCATGCGTATATTTAACCAATTGGCTGCCGGCTTTTTTAGCCACCAACTGTTGCAGCATTTTCTCTTTGGTAAAGAAGAAGTGGATATTAGCGTTCTTGGCATGTTTGGTGCGTTCAATGTCCAGTCCGGTAATTTGCTTTAAGTGCTTGATGTGTGCATTGAGTAATTGATTGTGCAGCTCTACACCATTGGTTTGATGCTCAACGTAGATGCGTAGCGGTTTATTCCATTTCTTTATCGAATAAGCCGAGGTACCGTACTCATCACCAAGCGCTATCTCGTAGAAACTATCGGTAATAAACTGGAGTGATTGCCATTGCTGACGATCAGCGGCATGAGCAAAGGTAACAAAAAACATGCTAAAAACTATTACAAATTTAGACATTATTCGTAAAATACGTTTTACTTGCTGACTGAAATAAGAAATTAAAAGTTCCATTTATACGCTCTATTTTTGTGGCAATAGTTGCCTCAATCATTAAAGGCCAAAGTTAAGCGTAGTCGTGTTTTATTTATCTGCTATTTAGATAGGGTTTTTTAGTTTGTTTGTTCCTTACTTATTGAATGATAATGTTTTAATTGAATTTCGTTTTCTAACCATTTTGTGTTACGTAACGTTTTTTCATAGTATTAAATGCTAATATGAGTGTTTATTAAGGATGTTTATGGCCAAGCCAAATAAGAAAGGTCCGGCAAAAACAGTCGATATATTTTGTTCAAAATGTCGCGAGAAATTATTTAAATATAGAAAGGGCGGTAAAGGCGCGTTATTGAAATGTTTTAAGGAACGTATTGTGGATGACTACACCACACAACCATGCCAATGTCCGAAATGTGAGCAGGTATTCGCCCGTGATATGTTAATTAGAGGTACGCCGGCATTTAAGATGATTGGCGGCAAGGTAATAATGAAGTAAAGGGTGGGGGGGATTAAAAGTCAACCTTCTTGCGCATTGTTTTACGTTTACCTTGTTGATTTTTTTTGTCGAGACGGCGCATTTTAGATCCATAAGTGGCTTTAGTTGCAATGCGTTTTCTAGCGACCTTATTGGACTCTTGTAAAAGCTCGGTGAATTGTTTTAGGGCTACCTCTCTGTTGCGATCTTGACTGCGACTGCCCTGACTTTTAATAATGATTTTTCCAGATTTACTGATCCTATGATCGCTAAGGGCTAATAGTTTACTTTTTAAAAAGGCTGATAAAGATGTGCTGGCATGTATATCAAAAAATAGATGCACCGCTGTTGATGTTTTATTAACGTGTTGTCCGCCTGCACCTTGAGCA
Source organism: Psychrobium sp. (assembly GCA_013214905.1). GTDB lineage: Bacteria > Pseudomonadota > Gammaproteobacteria > Enterobacterales > Psychrobiaceae > Psychrobium. The sequence continues at coordinate 10,277 of JABSRV010000015.1, forward strand.
CGGATGAATTGAATCTCTATCTCGTGGCTTAATATGGTGATGCTATTGGATATTTTAATCATGGTTATCTACTTCATATGCATTTATAACGCTAACGGTCATAGATACTTTATTAAAAAAAATGGTGCATTCTCGATAGTGAGCTAGGCTTAAAATGTTAACCCAATTTATCAAAGGACATATTATGCTTACCGTGACAGATAATAACCGAGCGTTCGCTCGCATGGATGTAGATTGTGGCGTCAGATTCAAAATAGTTGGTGCGAATGAACTTTGCCAAGGCAACCTACACAATTTAAGCGCAGAGGGTGTATCATTTCAAACTGACAAAGTTTTAGCAAACGATACCGAAATTTTTCTTGAGGTGAGTTCAGGTGGTCGAGGTACTCCGCCGCTATTAGCTAACGCAAAAGTGGTGCGTTGCTGTGAAGCACTTAACGGAAATTTTGAAGTGGCTTGTACCATGAAAATTAGCGCTTGATACTTAAGTTCAATTTTTTTATTTACCTAAATCTGATAGCATGCTGATAATTTATATTATCAAATATTGAGCTTTTTATGAGTACCGCTATCATTTCGTCGATCGACTGCCATCTTCATAAAATGTTTGATGGTCACCCTGAAAACCCTAGCCGAATTGATGCAATATCTGATCGTTTAATGATAAGTGGCTTGGAATATAGCGTCAGTCATGTCGATGCCGTGGCGGTGTCCAAGCAAGATTTATTACTCGTTCATGAATCTACCTACCTAGAACAACTCAGCTCACAGCAACCCATGTCAGGCCTATTTGATATCGATGATGATACTCAGATGTGCTCAGAGACAATTATCGCCGCTAAAAAAGCTGCTGGGTCAGGCGTTCAGGCCGTTGACCTGATATTGGGGAAACAACAAACATCGGTTTTTTGCAATATTAGACCACCGGGTCATCATGCAAAAAGCAATCAAGCTGGCGGGTTTTGCTTTTACAATAATATCGCCATTGCAGCTGCATATGCGTTGGAAAAAGGCGGCATAGACCGGGTCGCTATCATCGATTTTGACGTTCATCACGGCAATGGCACTGAAGAAATTTTTGAAGAAAACAATCAAGTAATGTTCTGCTCTTTGTTTCAGCAGGAAATATTTCCTTTCGCTTCAAAGAATGCCGTTAATCCACTACATATTAAAAATGCATTGGCGCCGGGTGCAGGTTCTAATGAATTTAAAGAACTTGTAACATCACATTGGTTGCCGGCTTTACGTGAATTTAAACCGCAAATATTGTTTATTTCAGCAGGGTTTGATGGCCATCGAGAAGATGATATTGCACAGATGATGCTTGAGGATGCTGACTACGCTTGGATAACAAAAGAGTTGGTCGCGCTTAAACAGGATGTCGGAGCTTTAGGAATTGTGTCTATGTTGGAAGGGGGTTATGAAACACAAGCCTTAGCGCGTAGTGTCGTAGCCCATGTTAAAGCATTGGTAGATGACTAAGCTACCTGATAATACCTAGCGTTGTCGGCTAATTCTTTATTTAGCACCTGCTTAACCACCGAAATACAACCGCCGCATTGACTACCAACTGCAAATTTGTTTTTAAGATCTTTGATCGTATCGACGCCGTTATACACAGCCTCTTTAATATCTTGATCTGTAATGCCTTTGCATAAACAAACGTACATGGAAATAATTCCTATCACTAAGTTGAATGCATAGTATAAATGATATTGATTGTTATTTGTAGTATCGATTTTCTGTTTATTAGATCTTGATCGGTTATTTTATACACAATAGAGTTGCTGTGCATAGCGATCAATGACTTAGGTAATTGAACGCTATTTTATGATCTGTTTTTAACGGCTGTTATCGTCAGACCAAGAGCGTAAATCAAGTGTCATTTCAATCCAGCCTTGCTCGATGTCAAATTTTGTTTTAAACCCGAGCTTACGTGCCAATGTCACCATGCCGGAATTTTGCGGCAAGGTGAGCCCAAACATGATCTGCGTATTACGTTGTTGGCAGTAGTGGATCATTTTTAACATCAGCTTTCTCCCCAATCCTTGCGCCTGTAAATCACTGCGGATCACCACGGCGAATTCTGTTTGATAGTTTTCAGGATCGGTAATGGCGCGGACGACGCCCAATGTGTGAAACTTATTGTCGTTATCACGGTATGAGGCAATAAAAGCCATTTCACGGTCAAAATCTATTTGAGTCATTTTGGCCATTGCTTCATGACTAAGCTGGCCGACTTCTCCAAAAAAACGCTTATATCGATCTTCACTGCTCAAACTGTTATTGAATTCAACATGAGATTGTTCATCTTCTGCTTTTATTGGGCGCAATAAAACCTCACGACCATCACGCAAAGTAAATATCTCTTCTAACTCCCGAGGGTAAGGCCTAATAGCTAGGCGTTGTGCGCTATCACCATCATAAGGCTGTAGCGTCATGCTAAGGTCCAGCATCGTAATATCACTGCCTTTAACGAGCATAGGATTGATGTCGAGCGAAACAATTTCTGGGCAGTCTGTAATTAAATAAGATAATTGGGTTAAGGTAATCGATAATGCATTAATGTCGAATTGCTCTATCGTTTGGCGATCTTTGATCTTTTCCGTTTTAATCGCGCCAATTAACATATATCGAGCAAGAGCCGTATTAAGTGGGGGCAATGCAACCGCTGCATCGTGGTTGAGATCCCAGTTAGACGCGACTTCTCCCAAGTAAAGCACTGGACCAAATACCGGATCGTTGTGCATCGCAAAGCGTAATTCTTGAGCGCCCGCGGTATCAGCCATCTTTTGTACGACTAAACCGTTAATATTTTGAGCGCCGTGACTTGATTCAATGCGCTGTAACATGTCACTGGCAGCATTCTCGACCTCTTTTTTACACGACAGGTTTAGCGTGACACCTCGCATCGCCGCTTTGTTATTTGGTATCAGCATACTTATTTTTAACGCAACGGGGAAGCCTATCTCTTGTGCCTTCTGTGCCGCCTGCACTGGCGTTTTCACTAAGTGAGTTGAGATGAAATTCAAGCCGTAGGTTTGCAGTAATGGTTGAGCCAAATGCAAGTCGATGTGCTGGTGATTGTCTCGAATAAGCGATTGCGCTATGTGCCGTACTTTACTGGGATCTGTTTGATAATGCCTTGATGCCGATTTAGGTGTTTGTTGCAATAGTCGTTGGTTGCGACGATATTCCACCATATGCATAAATGCACCGACGGCTCCTTCAGGGGTGCGATACGTTGGCAGACCAAATTTACGTAATAAACGCCGCGCTGAATAAGCCGCTTCTTCGCCAGTCCAATTGGTCAAAATGTTAATGTGTTTCGATCGCTTATGCCGCTTTATTTCATCAATAATAGCTTGCGCAAACAACTCGCCACTCGCTACTGCCGTGGGAGAATGAATGATTAACAGGGTGTCTATTTCTTTGGAATCTAATACCGTGGTCAGTGCATTAGCAAATCGCGCGGGCGTGGCATCACCAGCAATATCAACGGGATTGCTGTGCGACCAATAACTGGGGAGACATTGTGATAACCGCTCAATAATCTCAGGTTCTAATTGTGATAATTTTCCGCCTGTCGAAATAAGCGCATCCACTGCCATAATCGCTGGTGCGCCACCATTGGTAATAATGGCTAGGCGCTCTCCCTTTAACGGTTTTGATGAAGAGAGCGTTTCAAACGCACCAAATAGCTGATGCAAATTACCGACTCGTAACATGCCTGCACGGCGAAAGGCCGCGTCGTAAACTACATCGCGTCCTGCGTGCTCACCGGTATGACGCGCTACAGATCTGGCACCTTCTACTGTTTTTCCCGATTTTATGACGATAATTGGCTTGCTACGCGCAGCAGTACGGGCGGCAGACATAAAATGGCGGTGATCTTTAATGCTATCAATATAAAGTAATATAGATTGGGTTTTAGGATCTCTGCCAAGGTAGTCGAGCAGTTCGTTAAAGTTTAGATCAATGGTTTCACCCACCGAAATGAAATGTGAAAAACCTATGCCTTTATGGTTTGCCCAATCAAGCATGGTGGTTGCTATTGATGATGATTGACTAATAAAGGCGACTCGACCGGGTAGCGCTTGCTGATGAGCAAAACTAGCGTTTAACCCAATATGGGGGATTTGTATGCCTAAGCTGCTGCCGCCCAATAAACGAATGCAATATTTTTTGGCGATGTTTAAAATTCTTGCTTCGCCATTGTCAGCTAAGTTAGGAATGCCTGCCGCCAATAAGATCGCGAAGTGACATCCCTTTTCACCTAATTCAATTAAAACCTCTGCGATGGCGCCAGCGTTAACGGTGATAACAGCGAGATCAGGTACTTGGGGCAAGTCAGCCACCTTTGCATAGGCGAGTACACCGCAAACTGCCGTATACTTATTACTAACTGGCATGATTGGACCATTATAGTTAGCTTGCAGTAAATTACGCATCACAAGATAACCAGGACGGTCTTGTTTGTTAGACGCGCCTATAACGGCAACTGATTGAGGGTGTAATAGTTGGCTAATTGACTGTTTATTCATATCAAACCTGCAAAAATACGGAAATTAAATGGCTTAGGGAAGTTTTGTAAGATAAATATAACAAAATTAGGGTGACTAATACCACCTTGATTACACTGGTTAATTTGACTTTCAGACGCGTAAAGATCAGCAACGAGGTTTCCCGCATTCAAAATTATTGGGTATACTAGGCGCTCTGGGCGTTTGGTCCAAAATTCAGGAGAGTAAAATGAAATTTGTTGGAAAAAAACTTACCGCTGCAATCGTTGTTGCGTCAACTTTAACACTTGGTGCATGTCAGACTATCGACCCATATACAGGTGAGAATAAGACCAGTAAAGCGACAATTTTTGGTTTAGGTGCTGGTGTAGTTTGTGCTTTAATTGGTTCAAAGAAGAGCAGCAAACATGCACGTAATGCAGGCTTAGGCTGTGGCGCTATCGGTGCCGGTATTGGTGCTTATATGGATTCGCAAGAAGCTGAAATGCGAAAAGAAATGGAAGGTACTGGCGTACAAGTTCAGCGTAATGGTGATCAAATACGTTTAATCATGCCTGGTAACATTACTTTTGAAACGTCTAAGTATAATTTGAACAGCAATTTTCATAATACGTTAAACGGCGTGGTTCGCGTATTAAATAAATTCGGCGATACCAAATTAGTCGTTGGTGGGCATGCTGATAGCAGCGGCAACGCAGCGTCAAATCAAAAATTGTCGGCAAATCGCGCGCTTTCGGTTGCTAACTATCTACAAAACCAAGGCATTGCTGCTGGTCGCGTCATGAGTCGCGGTTTCGGTTCTGATATGCCTGTAGCAAGCAATGAGACAGCACAAGGTCGTCAGACTAACCGTCGTGTTGAATTAGATATTGTTGCTGTAGAGAAGTAATAGCACTCAATTCGTCAATTAAATGTCACTTATTAAGTGTTTGTGACATTTAATTGTCTTTTAAGAAGAACTTAGATTATATAATTCTTATTTATTGGTAATTCATTTTTCTTTTTGCTAGTTTAGCAATCTCCTAACTCTGTCCCGAGACGTATCGTCAAGTTAAGGTTGCTTATGCTTATAATAAAAAAATCGAAAGTTGAGTTATTATGCAATTAATTCAGATTATTCTTCGTTTTACTGTTTTATTTTCTATACTCGTTAGCGTTTTTGCTTCTTTGAGTACTTCTGCAAACAATTCCGTCCCAAGTCACCTCGTAAAAACTATCACTAAAATAAATTACTTTGGTATTGAGCATGGTTTAGAACAATCTACTGTTTTTGATCTTGTGCAAGATAGGCATGGTTTTTTATGGCTAGCTACGCAAAGTGGAGTTGTGCGCTTTGACGGTGATAAGTTTAGGACGTTTAATGTTATCCAAGGAGGAATTGCACATAATTTAATTCGCACGTTATTTATTGATAGTAAAAATCGACTCTGGGTAGGTACCGAAAATGGTCTAAATCGGTACGATGAGATTAATGAAAGATTTGTGTCATATAATAATAGAGGTTTGTTGGATAATAAGATTTTGTCAATATATGAAGATAATAATAATCGCCTTTGGGTCAGTACAGGGTCTGCTATTCATATATTACGGGAAGAAGGGCAAAAATTTGAGGTGTTAACTTTTGATATAAATGGTGACATCAGTCTCTCACCTAAACAAATAATGGCAATCTATCAAGATGAAAAAGGTTTCATTTGGCTGGGTGCTGGTAGAGAACAAAATTACTTAATTGACCCACTATTAAATAAGTTGTATTTGCTGGAGGAAGAGAACCCTCTAGGGTTAAAGATTAAAAATCAAAGCATAAATCAAATCATTCCATATCAAAACAACGAAATGTTAATTATTTCCAATAGAGAGATCCTGAAAATTAGTCAGGGTAGGTCTATCGTTTTATTGAAACTTCAACAACAATCTGAAAAATTACGTCGTGCTTCATTTGATGCTGGAGGTGATTTGTGGGTCTCTTCTAATGAAGGAATCAGCCGATATCAGCTAAAAGATGAGAAACTGCTTTTATTGGAGCATATGAGTGATAGTGCCGCATGGAGTATTTTGAAAGACAAAGAAAATACAATGTGGTTCGGTAGCCATCTAAAAGGTTTAGGTCAGCACACTGGACGCGCTAATTATTTTAAGCAGTTTTCTGCCGAAAATAATGTTCTGGCCGACAATGTCGTTTGGTCATTGGGGGAGGATAGTCACCAAAATGTTTGGATCGCTGGTAACTCATCCAAACTTAACAAACTTAATATACGTACAAGAGAGGTCTCTTATTTTGAGACCAAAATTGAAGGAGGTAAGACATTAGCACTTGATAAAAATGGCTATATCTATATTGGTTCTGACCAAGGACTCTACCGATTTGATGTGACTAGTGAGGAGTTTTTGGGCTCAAAAACAAAGTTATCAGACAAAGAAGTTGCTTATCTTACTATTCACGAGAATCATATCTATATTGGTGCTTGGGCTGAAGGTTTATACAGAATAAGCCTAATACAAGGCGATGACCAAACGCACCATAGGATGTTATTCTCAGGTAAAGATATTCCATACATCACCACTCTAATTTCAGATAACAACATGTTATATGTCGGGACATTGACTGGTTTGTTGGTCATTGATTCGGAGAATGATTTATTTACCGAGATTCAATTGTTAAAAAATCAACGAGTGAGTTATGTTCATGTTGGTAAGCAAGGTGTATATGTTAGTACCGGTAGTGATGGCGTGTATTTATTTAGTCACGATCTAACTCAATTGATAAAACGCTACGACAAAAAAACGATCAAAAATAGCGCCATTTATTCCGCATTAAGTGACGAGTTTGGTCAATTATGGATGTCGACTGATAATGGAATTATTAAAGTAAATCCGAATGAAAAAATTGAACAATTTAATCTATCGGATGGATTACAGGGTTTAGATTTTAATGACAATAGTGCGTTAAAGGGTAGCGATGGCAATTTGTATTTTGGCGGGGTAAATGGTTTGAATTATATCAAACCGCGACCTTCAGGCATTATCAACAATCAAACGCCGAAGTTATTATTTACAGAATTTAGTGTCTTTAATAAGCCAGTGATGATTGCAGAGAGTATGGAGAATGTTGTGCGACTGAAACAATCTATCATCCATACGCCAGATATTACATTAAATTACAGTGATTATCCGTTTGAGTTTACGTTTAATTTAATAAATTACTCGCAACCTGACAAAGTGTTTTATCAGTATAAAATTCAGGGTATTGATAATGATTGGATCCGCAGTAAAGACACCAAAACGGCCACCTATACCAATCTCCAGTTTGGTCATTATCAGTTAGAAATTGAAGCTTACCTCAAAGAAAATGGCAAAAAATTAGCGAGTAATAAAATTAACATTGAGATATTGCCACCAATTTGGTTGTCTGCAATGGCACTTTCGATCTATATAATGCTTTTAGCTATTGTTGCGTTTGTTATTTTTAGAGTATTTTGTCAACGTCGTCAATCGGCAAAAGCGTTGAAACTTAGCGCAGAACGATTAGAACTCTCCCTTTGGGGCAGTGGCGACATGATGTGGGATTGGGATATCGTTAAAGACAAAATGCATCTGACTAAGCATTGGCAACAATTTGATTATGAAGGCCTGTTAGATCAAAAATTTAGTAAAATACATCCCAATGATCGCAGTCGTGTTGAAGTTAGATTGCAAAAACATTTACGTGGCGAGTTAAAGTTCTTCGAAGCTAATTACCGTATTAAGCGAAAGGACGAGCCGGAGCAGTGGATTTGGATACTTGATAGGGCGAAAGTCGTTTCTCGCTCCCCTGAGTTAGTGCCGCTGCGTATGACTGGCACCATCCGCGATATTACCGCGCTTAAAAGTGCTGAATTAACGTTAAACTTGCAAGCCAATGTAATGGCCCATATTAGTGACGCAATTTATGTGCTTGATTTAGGATTTAATGTTGTTGAAATTAATAAAGCCTTTGAGAAAATTACCGGACTTATGCGTGTTCAGGTAATAGACAACCAGCGAATATTTAGTACCTATCATGGCAATGTTTCGCAACATGTTCGCCAGCGATTGAGCAGCGGTTTAGAATGGAGTGGTGAAGTTAAGGCAATAAAGCCGAGTGGTGATTATTACTTTATTGAGCTCAATATTAATCCTATGCGTGATGATGATGATGAAATCAGTCACTACGTGGCAGCATTCTCTGATATCACCAAACGTAAAGAGACAGAGCAAGAACTTCGAAATTTATCAAATATAGATCCCTTGACTAAACTGCCAAATCGATCTTATTTTCAATATGCACATCGTAATTTAATCAGGCGTAAGCAGCCTCATGCATTGCTCACCATGGACGTTGATAACTTTAAAAAAGTTAATGATTCTATGGGGCATGATGAAGGCGATAAATTGTTGTGCATGATCGCCGAGCGGATCGACAGTAAGATCGATTGTCAGCATTTATTATGCCGTTTGGGCGGCGATGAATTTGCGTTGTTATTAGAAGATATCGATCAAATTAGCATGATCACTCAAGTATTGTACGAAATTGAGGTATCAATGCAGGCGCCTTTTTATCTTAATAATGAGGTACTGGTGATGAGTGGTAGCATTGGCGTCGCTATTTATCCAGCCGACGGTGAAACGACTGAAAATATGCTGCAAAGCTCTGATACCGCGATGTATCATGCTAAATCTGACCCCGGTTTTAGTTATCAGTTCTTTGACTCTTCAATGAACGAATCAGCAGTGCGTCGTTTGCATATAGAAAGTTTAATTCGTCAAGCCTTAAAGAATGATTGGTTTGAAGTATATTATCAGCCTAAAATTGACGTTAAGACGCGCCAAGTAACGGGCATGGAAGCGCTAGTGCGTTTAGTTCATCCTGAATTGGGTTTGATCAGTCCAAACGAGTTTATACCCATTGCCGAAGATACGGGGCTTGTTATTGCAATTGGAGAGAAGGTATTAGATAAAGCCTGTTACGCCACCCAACAATGGCGTAAAAGCGGCTTGTTTAATGGCCGAGTCGCCATAAACTTGGCTGCGAAGCAATTTGCGCAAATTGATCTCATCCAGCGCATTGATCATATTTTAGAATGCACCCAGTTACCGCTGGCTAATTTAGAGCTAGAAATCACTGAGGGCACTGTCATTGTTGATCCTGAGCTAGCGATAAAAACCATGCATAAACTGACCGACAAAGGCATACATTTAGCGTTAGACGATTTTGGCACAGGATATTCGTCACTGACTTATTTAAAACGTTTCCCAATTCATACCTTAAAGATTGATAAAGCATTTATTGATGATTTGGGTAAAGAGCAGGGTGAAAAGAACATGGTTGCCTCTATTATATCGATTGCCCATAACATGGGATTGTCGGTAGTCGCAGAAGGTGTAGAGAAAGAGGAACAGGTTGCTGCATTAGAGCAACTTAACTGTGAAACCATTCAAGGGTTTTACTTTAGCAGGCCATTGTCTGAAGATGATTTCACGGCAATGTTACTGCAACATAAAATGGAGAAAGAGAAAGCGTTATTAGTTTAATCAGCATTAAGGACTAATTAAGTAAGCTATATTAATTAAAGTTGGCACGGAAGTAGCATTAAAGTATTTGACATGACAAATAAATGACAATCATTTACTTTATTTTACTTTATTTTACTTTGGGATTACTTATGAAAACTTTATTACTTGCTTCTGCTTTAGGTCTTACTCTTTTAGCTACATCAGCTACTGCCGCTGTAAATACCGCTGAAACTTCTGTATGGCGTAAAATTGACATTGCTCCAGTAGCCGTTACTGATAATACTAAAACTGAAAAATCATCAGTATGGCGTAAAATTGATATCCGCCCTGTTGCTGCGAACAATACAACAAAAGCAGAAAAAACTGCGGTATGGCGTAAAATTGACATCTAATCACTATTTGATATGTCAGGCTAACAAAAAAATCAGTTAGCGTGATAATGTATCAATCGTGAAACGTATAAAAAGAAGAGCCGATGGCTCTTTTTTTATGTTTAGATTTTAAGACATTACACAAAAGTGATAGAACATACCACTAGAAAGGTTGGTAAGCAGACAATTATTGCCACTATAGTACTTAATTTGCCGGGTAAAAAGCGCCTAAAATTGCCGCTTTATTGGCACCTGTAACGCGTGGTAGATTACTGGTTAATTTATTGATAAAACAATAGGCTAACCAAGAAAATGCAATGCCTTCTACCCACTGTGGCGCCAGGCCAAGGTCATCAGTAGAACCCACATCAGTCAATGGCATTAATTGCTTGAGTCGCGTCAATAAATCGTCATTAAAAACACCACCACCGCAAACATAAAGTTTATTAACCTGTGCTAATGGCAATATAGATTGGGCAATGGACTGAGCCGTCAGTTGAGCCAAGGTCGCTTGCACATCTTGTGGCGCTAAGTGGTTAAACTGTTGCAGTTGCTGCGTTAGCCAACGTGCGTTAAATAATTCTCGTCCGGTGCTTTTAGGCGCCGCTTTGGCAAAATATGGCTCGTCTAACATGTGCTGTAATAGCGCCTCATTAACCGCGCCGGTTGCCGCCCATTGTCCGCCATCATCATAAGGTTGCTGATGATGTTTTTTGTGCCAATAATCGAGCAGCGTATTGCCAGGGCCCGTATCAAAACCAAGTGTCTTGTCGGGATCCTTATCAAGCAATGTAATATTAGCGATACCGCCAATATTTAAAATCACTCTATTTTCAACCTTGCTTTGAAATAGCTGTTGGTGAAAAGCTGGCACTAGTGGTGCGCCTTGTCCGCCTAACGCAATGTCTTTACGACGAAAATCAGCGACAGTATCGATGTTTGTCATTACCGCAATGGTGCTAGCATCACCTATTTGCATTGAAAAAGGGTATTGGGCATCGGGCATATGACGGACGGTTTGGCCGTGAGAGCCAATGGCAATTATTTGACTAGCTTCTATGCCAGCGTGATGCAATAACTCGATGGTAGCGAAGGCAAATAATTCACCACAAGCGCGATCGCATTGCCCCAATAAATTAATATCGTTGCATTGGGGGTCGGCTAAGCGATGTAATTTTTCTAGCAGGGACGGGGTTATCGGTTTGTCGTGACTAGCAATAAGTTTAGGAATGCCACTGGCGAAATCAACTAAGACCGCGTCAACGCCATCCATGCTGGTGCCCGACATCAAACCTACATAATATTGAGGTGCGGCGCTATTACTCATTGCTAGCTAGCATAATGCGTTTATTGGTGGCTAGTTGCGCCATCCTATTATTCGCGATGCTTAAGAATGCAGCTTTTTGTTTTTTCGCCAGTGATTGTGATTTTGGTAATTTAACCGTGCGCGGATTACGGTGAGATCCGTTAACCAAAAACTCATAATGTAAGTGGGCGCCGGTGACTCGTCCGGTAGAACCCACAGTACCAATGCGTTGGCCTTGCTTAACCTTGGCGCCTTTTTTGACGTACTTTTTGGTTAAATGCAGGTATTTGGTTAGATACTTTTCACCGTGTTTAATGAAAACGTAATTACCATTATATTTACTATATGCCGACGCTATTACGGTTCCTGATCCGGCTGCCATTACCGGTGTACCGCGCTTCGCTGCGTAATCAATGCCGTTATGGGCACGAATTTTACCAGTGACTGGATGCTTGCGGCGTGGATTGAAATTAGAACTAATATAGTTAAATTTTACCGGTGTGCGTAGAAATGCTTTACGCATGCTGCGCCCTGTCGCTGAATAATATTCGCCATCAGTATGTCTAATTGCTTGATAACTTTGACCTTGGTTGATGAACTCTGCCGCCAAAATGTTACCGGTCTTTACTTCAACGCCATCTAAAAACTTGCTTTCATAGATAATATTAAATTGATCACCTTTACGAATATCTAAGGCGAAATCGATATCCCAACCAAAAATATTAGCCAAATTCATGATCAAAGAAGCTTCAATGCCAGCTTCTATACCTGCATTCCAAAAATTACTACTGATAACGGCGCTGGCCATTTTCTCACGAGTTTCTAATTGAGCGGTAAATTGAGACGCTTGATAGCCAGTATCTGTTTTGACAATTTCTAAGCGATTAATAAAATCTTGTTGGTAGGTAAGCTTAATCAGTTGTTTTTTTGCGTTAGCGCCAAAATGAATAATTTGTCCCGGCATTATTTTTTTGAGGCTAGCGGTTGCTTTGCCAAGACTGGTAATACGATGCAGGGTTGTGGCGCTAAAACCAGCACGAGAGAATATTAAAGCTAAATTGTCACCGGACTTCACTTTCACTTGCTGCCAAGTCAACTTGTCGGCTGGCTCAAGGTCGATAGCTTGGTCGTTATTAACCGTCACCAACGAATCTTTACTGTGTGTTGTGCGCAACTTAGTCGCGGTATTTGCAGGCGTTGGCTGGGCCAAATTAATCGCAGAGCCGACCTCACCATCATTCATTTGCTGTGGCATACGCACTTCATAACGAGTGGCTATGGCAAGTGAATCTTCGCCGCCAGATATTTTAGACGCCTTGGCATCTTCACTGGGCAGTAAAAATAAAAGGCCAGTAATCACACAGACAGTAATTAGCAACTGTTTATGGCGACGTGGCAATTGATGATAAATATGAGTCATGACTTAAAACAAACCTTACAATAAAATTTAAAAAGGGTGCTAAACCGTGCCGTTTAATATTCAATTCCGCTCTTTAATCGCGTAAGATTAGCAGCTTTATGTATATCCTTAAACCTATAAGCATCTTTTGAACCAACAAAATGCTACTTTATACCCAAAATCATTGGAATTGCAGTGAAGCCGTCAAGGTTCGAATCGCCTGAGCTTATTGAGCCCTTAGCCAGTAAAAGCTAAGTAATTGTGATTCGAATCCGCCGACAATAAAACTGCGGTTTCAAGGGTAACGGGTATAGTTACAACTTTGCGGTATCTAAAATACCGTGGCGGATCGCCAAATGCGTTAATTCAACGTCACCGTTAACTTCTAATTTACTAAACAAACGATAACGATAAGAATTGACTGTTTTAGGACTTAGGCTTAATTGCTCCGAAATATCGGTAACCTTTTGCCCAGAGGTAATCATCATCATAATTTGTAACTCACGCTCTGACAACGCTTGAAACGGATTGTCTTGCGAAGGTTTAAATTGGCTAAGCGCCATTTGCTGGGCAATTTCTGGTGACAGATATCGTTGTCCCGCTTTAACTTGTCTGATGGCATTAATCATTTCTATCGGCGCAGCGCCTTTGGTTAGATAACCTGCGGCACCAGCCTGCATAACTTTTGTTGGGTATGGTTCTTCGCCATGGATACTGATCACAATCACTTTAACGTCTGGATTTAGACGCAAAATACGACGTGTAGCTTCAATCCCGCCTATGCCTGGCATGTTCATGTCCATTAATACAATATCAGTATCGTTATTACGACACCATTGCACGGCAATTTCACCAGAATCGGCTTCACCAACAACCTTTATGCCACGAACATCTTCTAACAGGCGTCTAATGCCAGTTCGTACCAATTCATGGTCGTCGACCAAAAAAACATTTATCAATTCGTTCCCCTTATGCCGTTGTTTTCAATGGCTAAAGATATAATTTCAGGGTATTACAACAATCCGTTACCACAACGCTATCGCTGACAATTCAATCAGTTAACTGCCCGCGAATGATAGTATGACCGTTTTTTGGTGGCGTGTCTGCAATTACAACTGATAAAAGTGCATTAGCACTAACAATTGCATTATAAAATGATCTTTAACCGTTGCTTTGGTTGCAGTGGATTGTTAGTCGACAAACGATTCCAGCGCACTATATCTTGCACTTTTACCTTATATTTTCGACTTATATTCCACAAGTTGTCCCCGTTTTTCACAATGTAAACTAATCGCTCTTTTCTCACCTTAGCGCTTTGCCATGGGTGCAGCTGTGCACTCACGTACGGCACAACTAACGTTTGGCCAATTCTAATTCGACTTGATGACAATCGATTTAGTTTTTTTATGCCCTCTACCGTTGTGCCAACCCGCCGCGCAATCACACTTAAGCTATCGCCTGATTTAACGACATGGCGATGCCAGCGAAACCAATCTTTTTTATTTATTGACTCCAGTTTTTGTCTAAATTTACTTTCCACCACTGCAGGGATCATTAACTGGTATTGACGATTGGGTGCGGTAGCCCATCTATTATATGCAGGATTAAGACGCAGCAATTGTTTAGGAGTCATATTGGCCCACTCTGCCGCCAATGTAAGATCGAGCTGACTATCAAGTTCTATCAACGCCACCGCTGGCTTATTAGCGATAGGGGTAAATGTATAATTGAGCGCCTTAGCATGTTGTAATATATCTGCGATCGCTAGCAATTTCGGCACAAAATCAGACGTTTCTGACGGCAAACGCAGCGACCAGAAATCAATAGGCTTATGCTCTCGTTTATTTTTCTTGATCGCTCTACCTACGCGCCCTTCCCCCGAATTAAACGCGGCAATCGCATTAAGCCAATCTTGACCTAAGGTTTTGTGGAAGAACTGAAAATAATCTAATGCAGCGCGAGTTGATTGCACAATGTCACGTCGATCATCAACCCACCAGTTTTGGTGCAAGTCAAAGCGCTCACCTGAGATAGGCATAAACTGCCATAAGCCAACCGCTTTTTTATGTGATACGCCATAGGGAATATATGCGCTTTCAACAATAGGCAGTAGCGCGAGTTCTACTGGCATGTTGCGCTTTTCCAGCTCGGTCACAATGTAATATAGAAAAGGTTCGGCGCGTTTGGAGATAGTCACCATAAAATTAGGATGACTTAAATAATATTGTCGCCATTTCTCAACGGCCTTATTGCGCGGTACTTTAATACTTAACTGACTGCGTATACGCTGCCACACATCGTCATGTTGATGAGGTTTTTTGGCGATAATAACAGGCTGACCTATCGGTTCTTTAATGAATTCAGGTACATTAACCACCTTTTTTTCCACTGTTGTTACCGATTGCGGCGTTTGCTGACACGCACTAATGCTCAGTAACAAACTCAATGTTAAGGTTACTAATAAAGGTTTTTTCATGGATAAATTCTTTTTATTGTAATGTAAAATGGAATGCAAACTATCGCGGCGCGCAATCGCTCGCCACTTTACAGTGACCTAACGCCCAATACAATCCTTGAATGGCAGTGGTTGGGAATGCGGTTTGATGATTGGCACCAGCAATAATTACCAATTTTGTGTGCAAGTTTGGTTGCTGCCACGCCGCCATGTTGTGATAAAATGTTTTCGCGTCTTGCACCATGTCATAATGACTCTCTTGTTTTTTGTTTTCGCGATCACCTATCGCAATAAACACATTGGCATTAATGCTTGGCATGTTCTTTTTAAATTGTTGCTCTAAACGAAAGATAAATTGATCATTAAACCAAAATGATGGGCTGCCCAAAATGTAGTTTTTAAATAGCTGCGGTTTAGTCATCAACATGTAAGCGCCAAATAGCCCCCCTAATGAATTGCCAACAAAGGTACGGTTACTCTTATCAACTCGGTAGTTATCTGCCATGTATTTAAAGACGACATTTTCAATGAACGCCATATGCAGGGGCGCGCCTCCGGTTTCTTTACGCCACGATAATGCCTTAATTGGCGTGTAATCAAACACTCGGCTATGATCACGTTTTGATCTTTTGGCATAAGAAATACCGACAATGATCGCTTGATCCATTTTTTTCACATTCATTGGATAGCGTGTCGCGCCAGAAACGATTTGAAAGGCGTATAACGCATCGGTTAAATAGATCACCGGATACTTTTTGTCACTATTTTGGGTGTATGTTTTTGGTAATTTGATAAACAATGGATATACCCGTTTACTCACGGGATCGGTAACATCGATGACTGCGCTGCGCGGTATGCTAAAGGCTTGCTCATTTGCCATTGTAGATGGGCTAAACGAGCATAAAAACATGATCAATAATAACGATGTAATGGCAGTTAAATGTGACAAAGAAAATTCCTTAAACGCTAATGAGTAAATAATTATAGATTGTTCACGAGCGCTAACATCTCGCTAGGATCGATGCGCTGCTCCCCTTCAATCAATTCAAAATGTAAATGAGGGCCCGTCGTTCGCCCTGTAACGCCAACCGTCCCTATTTTTTGGCCAGCGGTAATATATTCATCCACGCTAACATTGAAACTATCTAGGTGTGCATAAAGGGTATGTTGGCCATTGTGATGTTTAATGAGCACCACCTTGCCATAATTTTTATTAAGGCTAGTCGTATCAGCACTGACCACTATTCCTGCCAGACTAGCAGTGACTTTGGTACCTAAAGGCGCTGCAAAATCAATGGCCTTATGTGCTTTATTCCCGCGAAAACTACTGACATGGCCAAAACCAGAACTGATCCTTGCATTAGTAATTGGCAGTGCCCCTTGCTGAACGGACCATAAATCGCTAACAATAATAAAGGGTTTTGCGCCAACAGAACTCACCAACACCATAAACACGGTTAGTGATAACAATAAAAGATGCCATGTATTAAACGATTTACTTGGCGTAGCCGCCATAGTAAGGCGCAAACGCGTTTCAAACTGCTGCTTATTGGTATGGGGATCGGCGAAGTTCGAGCTTATCAGTTGATCTGACTGGCGCCGGCTTTGTTTCAGACTCGCGATTAAGGCTTGGGCATATTGCAGCTTATTTTTAGGGTCTTGGCGTAGTACATCAGCATCACAATTAATTTCCATTTGTAGTAAAAATCGCTGTTCTAATAGCGCAATGAATGGATTAAACCAGCACAACGCTGAGATAAATCGCATCACGATAACCGATTTGGGATCCCACCGTTTGCAATGATTAAGTTCATGTTCAATTAACAGTCTTTGCGCACTACCTTCCATCTCAAAGACGTAATTAGGCAACACCAATGTATGGCTAAATAGTCCACAAACAAAGGGCGATATAGATTGTTCACTCTTAACAACCTTAATAGAATGCCGTGAAATAGTTGCCTGTTGCGCGGCCGTGGCGCTGCGTAATACATCAATGGGTGTGCATTGATTAACGAGTTTTCTTAGCTGATTTAGCGCGCGAAAAAAACGACAAAGATGAACCACGGTGCCAATCAATACCCCCGCCATGACCGCGAACAAGATAAGCGGCGTGAACTCATATTCGATAATATCGTGGCTTAGTTTGTGTGCTAACAAAGGCTGTAAATTGTCGACTTGCCATGGCGATTTTAAGACGTCAGGAATGAATGCATTGACCTCTCTACTAGGCTGTACAATAAAAGGCGCAATAGCTAATACAAAAATAGCTTGCCACCAACGTGACCACTGGCCCAAGGCAGGCCGTAATTTATTCATAAGCAATGCGATGGCTAGTAATAATGCGCTCCAGCCAACAAACATTAAAAGTTGTAATAATAACGCGTAAGTTATCGTCTCAAAATGCATGTTATGACTCATTACCGTCTTGTGCTTGTTGCAACTCTTTAAGCAGTTTTTCGAAATCTTCAATTTCATGTTCATTAATCAGCTTACTATCTGCAAACATGGCGATCGGTAATGGCCCGTCAATTTCAAAAATTCGTTTGGCAAAGTCTTGCGCGTAACATGCTAGGGTTTTGACCTTGTCGATTTTGGCAAAATAAATTTTCTTGTTGCCTTGAGAGGCTACGCTAACGAACGCTTTATCACCCATGCGCTCTAGCGTTTTACGGGTTGAAGAATAGCTCCAACCAAGCAAGGGCTCTATTTGGTCGTGCAGTTGACGCGCTGTTTGCGGTTCGAGATGCCACAACAGCTTAAGTATTTCTAATTCAGGGTTAGTCGGTTGCATTACAGTTTCTTTATTATTATCAACAAGCTGATTGTGCGACAAGTGTCGCACTTAAGCAAGGGCATTCTGCGACAAGCGTCGCAGTTATATGGTAGTCGAAAATAAACTACCTATTAAATACTAACTCACTCAAACCTATTGACACGGATCTGACCTGCTGAAACAATGCGAGCATAATAGTCAGTAACATAATAGTGATAACACATGGAACAATTTGAATCGAAAGAGATAAAAGTCACATGCCCGGACGGCATAGCGCTGGCAGCGACCTTGTTTGAGCCGCAAAAGACGATAAAAGGTGCCATTATTATTGGTCCGGCAACGGGTATCAAACGACAATTCTATAGCCATTTCGCCCGTCATTTAGCTAATCACGGCTATGGTGTCATTACTTTTGACAATAGGGGCATAGGCCAATCCTGTCTCGATGGCGTTGAGAAAAGTGACGCCACACTGCAATGTTGGGGGGAAATTGATATGCCCAGTGCGCTACGCACTTTGCAACAAGCATTTAAGGACACCAAATATCATTTAATTGGCCATAGCGCTGGCGGTCAATTGGCGGGTTTGATGCACAATAGTGACCAATTAAGCTCGATGTACAACATTGGCAGTTCGTCTGGTCAGTTAAAAAATATGAAGATGCCTTACTTATTTAAAGCACATTTTTTTATGAATTTTTTTATTCCTTTAAGTAACCGATTATTTGGTTACACCAAATCACATTGGTTTGGCATGGGAGAGCCCTTGCCTAAAGGCGTCGCTACGCAGTGGAGTTTTTGGTGTAACGGGCAAGGGTATTGTAAAACAAGTTTTGGCAAAAGCATTGATAAGCATCAATACGATGATTTGACCTTACCTAGCATGTGGCTAAGGGCTATTGATGATGACATAGCAAACGGTGCTAATGTCGAGGATATGATTTCTGTATTCAAAAACATCGACGCGCAAACGGTTACCCTGACTCCTAGCGATTATAATCTTAAAGAAATTGGTC
Organism: Psychrobium sp.; assembly: GCA_013214905.1. Lineage (GTDB taxonomy): Bacteria > Pseudomonadota > Gammaproteobacteria > Enterobacterales > Psychrobiaceae > Psychrobium. Next base: position 29,651 of record JABSRV010000015.1, read on the forward strand.
ACATGAAGTTTTTCAGCCGCCAGTCTAAGGTATTGTGGCAACACACATTAAGTTGGTTAGCGACGCATTAAATATGCTCTGACATACAATTAATTCTGAGCAAAAAAAAGATAAGCATAAGCTTATCTTTTTTTTATTAACGGCGATAACTAATTAGCAAGCTATTTAGTTAATGTATCAGCCATTAGTTGTAATAATCTAGGGCTATCAACGTCAACACAGATGTTTGACGCCGGCACGTTATCCCAATGATCAACAACGTATTGCTTGTCTAATGGCGCGACAATTGTTTGACCTATCGCGACTCCGTCAACTGCAACGCGCACGCGACCTGGTTTAGTGGTAAAAATGTCTGGCGCCATCGCATAAACAATGGTCGATGCGTCATGTACATAACAACCGTCGATAGAAAACTCTTTGCGATAAAAATTAAAGTAAAATTGAGTCACCTGATATAAAAAATCACCGCATTGCGTATTGTTATCACGCACGTTCTCTAAGAATGCATCATCAATAAGCACTTTATGTGTTACATCGAGGCCAACCATCGTCACCTGCCAATTGGCTTGAAATACAATATCAGCCGCATGCGGGTCATTAATAATATTAGCTTCAGCAACGGGTGTCACATTACCCGACTCGGTATCCGCGCCGCCCATTAATATCACTTCATGCACTAAACCAGCAATGCTTGGATCAAGCGCTAAGGCTGTCGCCAAATTACCCAATGGACCTAAGGCGACAATGGTAATTTCATTCGGATATTGATGCACTAAATCGACGATAGTTTGCGCTGCATTACGTTCTATCGCTTGACATTTTGGAGCGGGGTAATTGATATTACCAAAACCGTCTTTACCGTGTACAAAGTCAGGCGCAGCAAGTGGCTTGCGCACTAAAGGCAAAGCAACACCACGTGAAACAGGCACGTCAACACCGGCAACTTCCACCAAGGTCAATGCATTTTTGGTAGCGAGATCAACCGAAACATTACCAAAGGTTGTCGTTAGCGCCAATACATCGAGAGTGGGTGCATTAAACGCCAAGAAAATAGCCATTGCATCATCAATGCCTGGATCGGTATCTATAATTATTTTGCGCGACATGTTATTGACCTTGTATAAATTGAGTAACTTCGTCAAACGAAGGAATAGAACTGCTCGCACCTGTGCGCGTCACACAGATTGCAGATGCACCGCACGCGGTGCTTAAAATGTGTTTAATATCTTGTTTAGCCATTAAGCCAGACAGACAATAACCAATGAACGTATCACCCGCTGCAGTAGTATCAACAGCCGCTACGTTAAATGCAGCTACTTCGATTAACTCATCACCGTGAATATAACAAACGCCCTGCGCGCCTAACGTCATAATCACCGTTAAGTGTGCATAGTCTTGTTGTAATTTACGCTTAGCCTCATCGATGCTGGCTACGTTTAATAAATCCATCGCCTCAACTTCATTAACAATTAATATATCGATGTTGTTGATGACAGACGTAACAAGCTGCTTGTCCATTGGGGCTGGATTATAGGCAATTGTTAAGCCTCGTTTATTGGCTGAACTAATAATACTTTCAATATGATTTGTTTCGTTTTGCAACAAGACCCAATCATCATCATTTGATTGCACCATTACGTCATCAATTTGTACTTGCGTTAGCGCGTGATTTGCACCGGCAAACAAGACAATGGCATTTTCAGCGTCTTGATTAACTTGAATGATGGCGTGACCAGTTGGTGTATCTAATTGAGCTATGTGCTGGGTATTAATGCCGCAATCGCTGAGTTCATTTAACAGCGCATTATCTTGCTGACTGATCGCGCCAACATGCACCACCTGACATTTGGCCTTGGCAAGCGCAATTGATTGATTAGCACCTTTGCCACCTAAGATTTTTTGGTAATGAGATGAGGTTAGTGTTTCACCGGGGCGAACAAAATGAGGAACCTGATAAACGTGATCGATGTTAATCGAACCAAAATTGAAAATAGCCATTTATGTTCTCTTGTTAAATAATTAGTGTAATTATATCAACATAAACAACTAAAAAACATTGTGATACTGATAACTAAAGCACAAATTCTTTAAAAGAAAAGCGACTATCGACGTAGTAAAGGGCACTGTACTACTCTATCCCTATCACCTGATTTCTGCCTTGCAGCTTTGCGCGATATAAACGCTGATCAGCAAGTTGCAGTAATTGTTTCTGATCAGTGATTAAATCACTTAATCATGCAACGCCAATGCTAACGGTGATTTAAAAATACTGAACGACTGGCGTAGTCACACACATTTTTTCAAGGGCAAGCCGCAAGGTCTCAGCCATTTTAAAACCGTCACCATAATGTTTATCGGGCAACAAGACTAAGACCTCTTCCCCGCCCAGTCTGATAATAACGCTGTCGTCAGGCAATACACGTTTACAACATAAGGCAAAGTTTACCAATACCTCATCACCCACACCATGCCCGAATTCGTCATTAACCCGCTTAAAATGATCTAAATCTAACATCAAAGCCGTTAACGGCTGTTTCTTCGAGACGAATTTGCGCTGTAATTTATTAAAGACCAAAAATAGATAACGCCGATTATACAATCCGGTTAATTGATCTTGATAAGTGAGCTTATAAAATTGCTGTCTGTTTCGATAAAGTAAAATTATCAGCACCAACGCTAATCCAGCAATGCAGCCTACAAATAACAGTTTCAAGTTTAATTGCGATAGGGCCTGTGCATGCCGATCGATCTCCGTCTGCTGTAAAACAGTACTCCAATTCAAATCACGATTCTTTTGCTGCAAAAAAGCTAAATCAAACAACAGCTTTTGATGTTGTAAGTTATCAAAATTACGGCGTCTGTTTTCGGTCACCAAATGCTGTCTGTTTTCGCTTAATATTTGATAAGCTTGTTTGAATTGACCATCAGCGGCCAGCCCATTCGCTTTAATTTTCAATAATTCTAATGTTGTCGCATTGGACTTTTTGTCATCACTGATCACCAGTGAATTATCATCGGCCAATAATTCATTTAATCCCGAGAAATCGTCCGTAGCCAAGCGATAGCGCGCTTTTATCAGTAATAAACGATCTTTATCATCCGCACGTCTTATGTGTTTTTGTAATTCTTGCAATGTTTGCAAGGTACTGCCCACCGCGATAATCTGCCTGCTTTGCAATTGCAACTCAGCGATACTCAATTCGATAATTAAGCGATAAAGCCCAGAGTCAACCACCACAGACAGCGGCCTAGCATTAAGTAGTATGCGCAGCGCTTCACCGCCATCACCTTTGCTAGAAGCCAATTGAGCTAACTTTATTTGCACCACTAAATTTTCGACAGAATATTGATTTTTTTCGTAATATTGATTGGATTTCTCTAACAATGCTTCCGCTGAAACAATGTCATTTAAAATCAACAGCCGACCCGCAAGATTAAGAGCAATTAGCTGTTTAAGCGCCTCATCGTCGCTTTGCAGAGCCAATTGATAAGCGGCTTTATATGATAACAGCGCCAAGTCTGATTGATTTTCTTGCTGATAAATTTTAGCTTTGAATAATAATAACGCCGCATGTTCGCTCTTGTCTTCATCATAGCTTAATGTCGACATACTATGGTCAATCAGCTCTTTAGCTTGACTGTATGCCTGTGTTTGCAATTGAAAGTGAAGCACGATGAGGGTTAATCTTAACGCTTGTTTTTTGAACTCTGGACGATTGGCGGCCAACGACAATCCAGTGAGTGCAAACTCCAATGATTCATCGTTAAGTGACAGATCTTTCGCTAATTTGGCACGCAGATAATAATAGCGCACTAATGTCGCGTTTGATTGTTGACTAAATTGCGTCGTGCTAGCCAATGGTAAAAGTAACTCTCGCGCTTGATTGGGTGAGATCCGCACGCGCTGCTCAGCTTGTGTTAATAGATTAATAAACTCGTTGCCAACAGCCAAAACAGGTATGCATAGAAACAACAGTAGAAATGAGATAAACCTCAACATGAATAATCCTTTATTAATCGACGTGGCTATTGTTTTCCATAACATTGATATAGATACTAAAAAGCTATCACTAACCGTTGGTATCCTTATCTGTCATCTTCGGTTATAACAACTAAGCATGCATTCAATTTAAGCACAATATGTCGTTTTTGCTGACTTTATTGTAAACTAAGCCAATTTTTTCTTCCTCAGGGATTAAACGCATTGCAAACACTGTCGCAACTCAAAGCTGGCCAGCTTATTGGCACTACATCGTTAACATTATCAGAACAGCTAACTACCTTTCCGCTAGAGATATTGTCACTTGCCAATACGTTAGAAGTATTAGATTTATCGAATAATCTATTATCATCACTGCCAAATGAGTTTGCGCAGCTCACTAAATTGAAGATTATGTTTGCCTCTAATAATCAATTTAAGTCATTACCCGCCGTGTTAGGGCAATGCGAAAAGTTAGAAATGGTTGGCTTCAAGTCTAATCAAATATGTGAGGTGACCAATGAGTCACTGCCGAGTCAATTACGCTGGTTGATATTAACCGACAATCATATAGAAACCATGCCTGACTCATTAGGTGAGCGCCCTCGATTGCAAAAACTCGCGTTAGCTGGCAACAGATTACGCGCTTTACCACAAACATTAGCGCAAGCATGCAACCTAGAGCTGATTCGAATTTCAGCCAATCAACTGACCGAATGTCCGGTGCAATTATTAGATTTACCTAAATTGGCATGGATAGCGTTTGCCGGTAACCCCTTTAGTCAATCGCACCTAGCCCATAAATCTGTGCCCGAATTGCCGTCAAACAGCTTTGTCTTGGGAAAAGTCTTAGGGCAAGGTGCATCAGGCGTCATTTATAAGGGCAGCTGGAAAACACCGCAAGACGCCTTGCCAAACGACATTGCCATCAAAGTATTTAAGGGGCAAGTGACTAGTGATGGTTATCCGTCTGATGAGTTGCAAGCGTGTTTAAGCATATCCAAACACGACAATCTTGTGCAATCGCTTGCGCAGGTCAATGAAGCGGGCTATTTAGCGCTGATCATGGATCTTATTGCACCGCATTACAAAAATTTAGGTCAACCGCCGAGTTTGCAAAGTTGTACTAGAGATACTTTCGCCATTAATGCTTATTTACCTGTCCGTAAAATTGTCAAAATTGTGCAACAAATGCAAGATGTATTGGCGCATCTAGAGCGCCATCAAGTATGTCATGGTGACTTTTATGCCCACAATACCTTAGTGGATGACGAAGCTAACGTCATCTTCGGTGATTTTGGCGCATCAAGCATGTATCACATGTTGAGCAAGGATAACAAAACAAAGGTAATGAAGATTGAGCAGCGCGCATTTCGTCATTTTATCAGTGATTTATTAACAATATGTGCCGATGAGGATAAAGGGAGTGAGATGTTCGCTCAGTTACAACGACAAGCACAGCAGCAACCGTTGACCGAACTTAACCCCGGGCTACTTGAAAATGCTTGATTGATTAAATAAACCAGCCATAGCAATTCGGCTGGTTTATTTTTTACGATGACAATTACTTTTGACGTAACTCACGGCGCAAAATTTTACCCACTGTAGATTTGGGTAACTCCGACAGAACCACCAGCTTTTTCGGCACCTTGTACCCCGTTAACTGCTCTTTACAATAGGCAATTAATTCATCTTCATCTAATTGACCTTCAACGGTGATAAAAGCGCAGACCTTCTCGCCAGTGCGCTCGTCCGCTTCACCAACAACAGCGGCTTCAAGCACTTGCGGATGACTTGCCAATACTTCTTCTACTTCATTTGGGTAAACATTAAAGCCCGACACAATAATCAGATCTTTTAGGCGATCGACAATTTTAATACAACCATTTTGACGTTTTTTCGCGATGTCACCGGTTTTAAAGAAACCGTTTTTCATCACCTCTGCCGTCTCTTTCATGCTCATCCCCTCGTAGTGAAACAGCACGAGCGCCAGGAGCACCGACCCGGACGTGGCGTGCACCGACAACAGCATGATCGAATCGCTCAGCACACCCTGGAAGATTGGATACAAGCAATGGATGATTGCATTCCGGGACTATTTGGACGGCCTCGGCATCGGAACCGATCAATGGGTCTTTTGTCCCTTCGACGAAGCGTTTTTTAACGGTGGGGAAGAAATAACCTTCGTCCAGGCAAAGTTGTGCTACGAGGTCGACCCGACCATCCAGTTCTTTCAAGACACCTGGCCGACGAAGGGACCTGACCAGCTCGAACGTTGGCGCGGTGTGACCAATGTGACGTGGTGTCCGGATTCCGGCGTGTTTGAACTGGCACCGTGGCACTGGCTGCGTGCCGAGAAGCGGCCCATGTGGGAATACTTTTGCTATCAGTCGCAGCGGAAATTCGAGCCGCACGGATTGTACCGCGGTGCCGGCCCGCGAGCGTGGCATCGAAAACTGGATGGTACTGCCTTTTTCGCGCCCCGGGCCCACACCGGTACCGACTGGAACGATTTGGACGGACCGTTCGGTGACACCTGTCTCGTTTTGGACGCCAATGGGAAACCGATCAACACTCGCCGC
>JABSRV010000150.1 GCA_013214905.1 Psychrobium sp.
AGGCACGTCAATGCGCTTATCAAACGCACTAGAACTATCGATAACCGCGACGCCAGCGTCTGCTGCTAGTGGTGCATGTTTCAATGAAACCGCGTCGCTATCACAGAAAAATGCCAAATGAACAGACGACCAATCAAAATCAACAATACTGTTAATAGCAATGTGCTCAGTTTTAAATTTAACACTGGCATTTTCATCGACGTTGTCGATATCTGCTTCAATAGCCTTTAGGCTCGCCAAAGGAAAGTCGCGTTGTTCCAATAATTGGATTAACGCCGTGCCCATCGCTGTTGTTGCGCCAATTACCGCAACATTAAATTTTTCCGACATCTTATTCTCCAATTGTGACAATGGCATCAATGTTTGTTTCAACATTAACCCCTAATTTTTCTAACAACTGGCCATCGGCGCGGTTGTTACAATGCACTGTTAATGCACTTAATTCGCGGCGCACTTTATACTGTTTACGTAAATTATCAAAACCTTTTGTGGTTTTTGCGAAGTGACGGCATAAATCGTCATCGTCGCGCACGTCATATGTTAGTAACATTAGCTTGCTAATGTCGCTTGTTGTTAACTCAGAAATCAAGCGAATGTGCGATAAATTAGCGATAGGTAGCAGATCTTTAAAACATTTATCGATGACGGTTTTGCTCAATTGACACCACTTCTCAAATAACATAAAAGTGCCGCGTGCTTTACCCTCGAGGCTATAACCGGCTATATGTGGCGTCGCAATGTCAACAAGCTTTAACAACTCATGATTGATCTGTGGCTCATTTTGCCAAACGTCCATCACCGCGTGTAAGTTGTGCCCGGCTTGTAAATGAGCAAGCAAGGCTTGATTATCAACCACGTCACCGCGGCAACTGTTAATCAAAATGCAACCCCGTTTTAATTGGCCAAGAAATGCACCATCAACCATGTTTAGCGTGGCATCAACGCCATGGCGGGTGATCGGCACATGCAAAGAAATAATATCGGCGTTGGTGACCTCCTGCCAATCTCGATAATCGCCCTTGGCACCAGCGCGTTTAAGTGGTGGATCGCAAAAGAAGTGACTGATACCCAGTGCCGTTAATTTTCCCGCCAATCGCTGACCAATGTTACCCGCGCCAACAATAGCGACGGTTTTATCCGTTAACGTCGTTTGGTATTTTTTGCTTAAATTAAACAAAACACTTAATACATATTCGGCAACCGCATTGGCGTTACAGCCCGGTGCATTGCTCCACGCAATATCGCGGCTCGCTAGATACTCATCATCAATATGATCGGTGCCAATGGTTGCAGAGCCGACAAACGCAAGTTTATTGGCGTTTTTTAACAATTTCTCATTAACCTTAGTAATTGATCTAACGAGTAATATATCAACGTCAACCAAGTCGTTGGCGTTAATGTCGCGTCCAGCCTTGGTGACAATATGACCCAGACTGGAAAACAGCTGCTGCACGTAAGGCATGTTTTCATCGGCAAGAATTTTCAACACGGGTTGGCGTCCTAATGACAGTGATTTATGCGGCGCATTGTAGCAAAAGCACACTGCGTCGGATAGGCATTGCCAAATCATAGGCAAAAAATCTTCGGGAAAGATTTTTAACAGATTTAGCTGGCCCGTAGGGTGAATACCATGGACGGTATTCATCGCCGCTCCTTGCCATCCCGATAACTGCTCCTGCGTTATCCTAATGTGCACATCCATGTGCAAACATGGCACCACGGCATTGCCACCATGGATGGTGGTACTTAGGCTTTGCCGGGAGCATAAAGCCTGACCGTTCGTCCTGAACATAAAAAAATACCAGACGCCTAAGCATCTGGTATTTTACGGTTTTATTGAGCTTGTCTTGCGGGCTTTATTTTACAAACTTTTGAAAAATAAGCGTCGCATTCGTGCCACCAAAACCAAAGCTGTTAGACATTAACGTGGTTAATTTCTTGTGTTGCAGCTTGGTCACAACAGGCAAGCCTTTCGCTTGCTCGTCCAATTCGTCAATGTTAATTGATGGCGCGATAAAATCGTTTTCCATCATCAACAACGAGTAGATTGCTTCGTGCACGCCAGCCGCACCTAGTGCATGACCGGTTAATGACTTAGTAGAGCCAAACGCTGGACCGTTTTTACCAAACAATTCACCAATGGCGCCAAGCTCTTTCACATCGCCTACTGGCGTAGAAGTACCGTGCGTATTAATGTAATCAATGTCACCGTCAACGGTTTCCAGGGCTAATTTCATACAACGTACAGCGCCTTCTCCTGACGGTGCAACCATGTCATAGCCGTCTGAGTTAGCGCCATAACCGACGATTTCAGCATAGATATGTGCGCCACGGGCTAATGCGTGCTCAAGTTCTTCAACAACAACGATACCGCCGCCACCAGAAATAACAAAACCATCGCGGTTAGCATCATAAGTACGAGACGCTTTTTCTGGCGTATCGTTAAATTTAGACGATAACGCGCCCATCGCATCAAAGCCCATGGCTAGGGTCCAATCAACCTCTTCGCCGCCACCAGCAAATACGATGTCTTGCTTACCAAGTTGGATAAGCTCTAACGCATGACCGATACAATGTGCAGACGTTGCACAAGCAGAACTAATCGAGTAGTTAACACCCTTCATTTTAAACGGGGGAGCTAGCGTTGCAGAGGCAGTACTAGAGATAATCTTTGGCACAACATATGGGCCAACGCGTCGTACGCCTTTGTCACGTAATTTATCACAGGCTTCAACCTGCACAGACGATGATGCACCACCGGTGCCAGCAATAATACCGGTGCGGTAATTTGACACATGCTCTTCGCCTAACTTAGCGTCGTCGATAGCCTGTTGCATCGCAACGTAAGTGTATGCAGCAGCTTTACCCATAAAGCGCATAGCTTTACGGTCAATAAACTCACTTGGGTCCATTTTAATGTCACCCCAAACACGGCTACGTAAACCATATTCTTCGAACTGCTTTGAATAACTAATGCCACTGCGACCGTCTTTTAACGATTGAGTAACTTCTTGGGCATTATTACCAATACTTGATACAACGCCTAATCCCGTGATAACTGCACGTTTCATATTAAATCCTGTCTAATGTAACTTTGTGCGCATTGTAATGAGTTTCTGACCCTATAGTGGTCAGCTTTCACCAAAAAACGCTGCTTATTATTTGAATTGTTAATGATTATACCTATAAATGTTGCAGTTACTAGGGGCGGACGATCGTTTATCAAATGCTAATTGCGCTGTAATTTAGTGAATTTCAAGTTACAATGGCTCGCTATAACGTCGATGAGTGAAGTTCTTGTTACCACCTATTAAACACGCCAAGCTAATGTGCAGCGCATCCCCTCAGGATCAAGCAATACATGGCGACAGGCAACATGTCACTAATGTAAGCACTTTTATAAGCACTTTGCTGGCTAACTGGTTACAATGTGACAAGTCCTTTTATGTGATTGCGCAAATAGGTTTCGGTTGTGGTTTAAATCTGCTGACGACATGGGCCGCCTTTGCAACCTTTAGAAAAAACAATCCAACACATATTTGCCGCCGCCTCTATTTTAGTCGCTTCGAAAAACACCCGTTAACTAAAGATGATTTTCGAAAAACAGCAAAACAATGGCCACAGTTTGCTGATATGGCTGCTGCGCTTTGCCATAGTTACCCCGACGCTATTGCCGGTTGCCATCGACAAGAATTCCCCCTTGAATACGGCGGTCATCTTTTATTGGACTTATGGTTTGGTGACATTGGCGATACCCTGTTGCAAGTGCCTTCGCCGGCAAGCGGCCTGATTAATTACTGGTTTATCGGCGCTGTCGAGAGCATTGAGGATAACGACAGACTTTGCCAAACCATGGCCAAAATCACTTGTCACGAAGCAATGTTCACGATTGATGATGCCAGCGAAAAATCCCATCAAAGCTTAGTTACTGCGGGTTTTAACTTGTCTAACACGCTATCGTCTATCAAAGACAGTGAGCCGTTGATAGGGACTTTTAAGCGCGTCAATAAAAAGTCGAGTACAACAAGCTGGTATTATCGGCCAACGCCAAACGCGCTAACCGACGTCGCTATTATTGGCGGTGGCATTGCGAGTGCAACCATGGCGTTATCGCTGGCTAAAAAAGGCATCAACAGCGTTATTTATTGTCAAGATAAGCAGCTGGCAACGGCTGCATCGGGCAATACGCAAGGTGGTTTTTATCCGCTGCTCAATAGCAATCACGACAAACTAAGTCAGTTTTACGGCGCGGCGTTTAATTACGGCGCACCGCTTTATCAAGCCGCCTGTCAAAAAGATCCCGCCCTTGGTGAGTTTTGCGGTGTATTGCAGATAGGCTACGACGACAAACAAACCAAACGACAACAACGCCTAGCAAACAGCGCCTATTTTCCACTAAGTCTCGTTGCATTGGTCACCGCCGGTCAGGCCAGTGACATCGCCCAAGTAACCTTAGTTGATGATTGTCTGCACTATCCTCGCGGCGCATGGCTCAATCCGCGTCAATTAACACAATTCTTTATTGAGCAAGCGAAAAAGTTAGCCAAGGTTACCCTGCTATTTGATCACAAAGTGGCAACAATTCATGAGAGTGATGGCGGCTGGACACTAACATTCGAGCAACAGATGCAAAAACAGCAACCGACTACTCATCAAACCTTAATTCTGGCCAACGGTCATCAGCTTAGTGAATTTGAGCAAACCAAGGCGCTGCCTTTTTACGCCACTGCAGGTTTAGTCAGTCACATTGACGCCACGCCAAGCAGTAATAAGTTACGCAGTGTTTTATGTTATCGGGGTTACATGACGCCACAGGCAGATGGACAGCACAATGTCGGCGCGAGTTTTAAGCGTGATGTAGTCGACCTATCCATTAAATTGGATGAGCATCAGCAAAATATAGACATGTTGTTAGGCGATACGCAGCGTATGCCTTGGTCGGTGTCACTGAACAAGGCACCATTGGCTGGAAAAACAGGGGTACGCATGAGCGTAAAAGATCATTTACCGATGGTTGGCGCGGTGCCACACTTTAAAGAGACGCACAGCCTGTACCACGATCTGCAAAAAGGCAAACCGGCGTATGTTTATGCCAATGCGCCCTACCATGACAATCTATTTATGCTCGGCGGCCTAGCAGCACGTGGGCTTTGCTCCGCGCCGCTATTGGCAGAAATCCTCAGTTGTCAGCTCACCGGAGAGCCACAACCGATAAGCCAAGACCTGCTTAATCAACTTAATCCAAACCGGTATTGGATCAAGCAGCTTAAGCAAGGGAAAACCAACCATGGAGCGCAGCAATAATATGTCTGTATTTACTTTGCAGCAATTTTCCATTACTCAGCGCCATAGTGCGATGAAAGTGTGCAGTGACAGTTTGATCTTTGGCGCAATGACGCCTATCAACAATCACCGCCGTGTATTAGACATTGGCGCTGGTACAGGCTTGTTATCTTTAATGTGCAAGCAATTGGGCGCGCAGCACGTTACGGCGGTTGAATTAACACCACAGGCGGCTAACGAGGCGATTGATAATGTGGCGCGCAGTCCATGGTCAAACGACATCGAAGTCGTGGCACAAGATATTTTACATTATCAATCGAATGAAAAATTTGACTTAATCATTTCAAATCCACCGTTTTTTGATAATCATTTGAAAAACGCCAATCCCCTTCGCAATACGGCTCGCCACACAGATACACTCTCATACGCCACTTTATTACAACGCTGTAGTGATTTGCTAAGCCAAGATGGCTTAATTTATCTATTGCTGCCCGTTCAGGTGGTGGCTCACATAGCAAAGATAGCCTGTAGTCATCAACTATGTATCGTCAAGCAGGTTGATATTATTGGTTTAACCGGTAAAAACGCTAAGGTGTGTTGTTTGCATTTGGTGCGAGGTAATCATCCCATCGAACTTATCAAGCAAGAACTAACGATTTATCATAGTCCAGGTAAATATAGCAAGCAAAGCGAAATTTTTTTAAGACATTTTTTACTAAGATTTGCTGGTAAACTCTAGCACTGCACCCCTTTTTTCGTATAATATCTTGATCAGCCTTTAAACGGCGAACACAAATCATCGTAAGATAAATACCCATAACCAATGAAGATGCAGGTTTTGTAACGCTCAATCCCAATAGCCAGTTATTGGCCAATCGCGCGCCTTGTATATCGCATTTTATATTATTTACAAATTCCCGCATTTGCAATGGTCACGGGTATAGGCACTAATTAGTCATGAAGCATTTAAAAAAATTCCACAAAGCGCCGATGCGGGTTATTCGGCTCAATAAAACACACATCAAGATCAAGTTTCGTCGTAGCATGTTGGCGCTAAAGTGTGCGTTGGCGCAAGAGAAGGCTGAAACTAAAGAAATGTTTGTCATCTATTCAAAAGCGGCGCGAGGAAAAGCGGATAAAGCTGATGTTGCTATCGCCAACGCGCAGTTTTTCGATATTTTAAAAGGTCTAGGCCTTGGTGTGTTTGCAATATTGCCATTTGCGCCCATCACCATTCCAATATTGGTTAAATTGGCGGACTTAGTTGGCGTTGATTTGCTGCCGAGTGCGTTTAATCAGCTGCTTAGTAAAAAGAAAAAACACAACAAAAAGTAACCTTTAGAGCGTACGCTTTGGACGCAAAACAACACTTGAAAATATCAGCCCTGCCACTAACGACATAAAAATCAAAAAGGATTGCGTGCCTATATTTTCAACCGCGAGCATATTTTCACCAGAGACCATGGTGTTTAATCCAATATATACCTTGCTGCCCGGCACCAAAATAACCAGCCCTTGTAGAGATACTAGAATAGCCGGTGCATTAAAAATTCTTGCGTAAAGATTACTATAAACCCCAACACAAAATGCGCCAACAAAAGCCCCTAACGGAATGCCCAAATATGGCGCTGCATAATAGCTGGTAGAAAAGGCAATGAAACCAGCTATTATGCCCCATGGCGAGTCCTTGAGGCGAATTTTAAACATCACCACTAAGCTAGAGCCCAATAACAACACCGCCAACCATGCGGTCCAACTTTGCACAACTAATCCAGGCACAAAATCAACGCTGCCCCAAATCATTTTGCCGATGGTCATTCCTAGCACGGCGCCAAAATAAAGCTTAAATAACAACATAATCGCGTCCATAATACGTGCCGTGCCCGACAATAAGTCGCGCGCTGCTAATTCACGCAAGCCTAACGTTAACGCCAAACCAGGGATGAAAGCGATAATGCTCGACAAAACGACCAACGACATATTAATTGATGGATCAAGGTGGGCGATCCCCGTCACCAACAGTGCTGAGACTAAAGAAACTAATGGCTCTAACATCGAAGCGACACGTTTGGAAATCGTCGACCAATAGACGAATAAATACACCACTAAGCTTAATAAAACTGACCAAAAAACGTCGTTCCAACTGGTCGCCATTAGCATCGCAAACGCGCCGCCAGAGATACCAAATGCAGCAAAGGTGACGAAATGTGAATACGGATTAGGTTTACTTTCAATGTCAGCTAAACGGTCAATTGCTTCCGATAATGTTCGTGTACCTGAGGCCAGTTCATCGACTAACTCATCGGTGCGGGCTAACGATCCTAGATCTAAGTCGCCCGGGTTAACCCGAAAAACATAATTTTGCTGCTGGTCGTGCTCACCCTTTTGCCACAATACAAACGTTAGTGTAGTGGGCGTTACAATGAACGAGCCACCAAGGCCCAAAATCTCAGCGACATTCAACAAATGTGCCTCAAGACGATAAGCGGGTGTACCAAATTTATGAAGCGCCTTGCCAAGGTTAATGATAAATTTTCGGCGCTGCGCAAACGGAGTTGAAGTCACTACCTTTCCTATAAAATATTAATTTAAATAAGTCTAACCAGTAAAAGAGTAGCTTGGCAATAGGCAGCAGACATCTTTCTTTATATGGCGTTAAAAACCGCGATTGTAAGCTGTTTATGCCAAGTGTAAAGCTTTTTTTGCATGCAAATTAGGTGCTCGACAATACAAGAGTGCTCTGGTTAGTTAAACAAATTTTTCACCCCGAAATCGTAAGCTATTTTGCCTTTTCCTGACGAATTCTTAATTTGGCTTTGCGCCCTTTTTTATACAATGTGGGACGCAATAACCGTCTTAAGGATGGCAGTAGATATGAAACTGTAGTCAGCCATCCACTACTTTTAGGTAAACATATCTCTACGGCCTTACCACTAGCGACATCTACAATTGCTTGTGCAACTTGTTCTACGCTACTTAGTGGTTGTGAAAACACAATATCTTCAACTTCATCCATATTGTCCATATTGTCCATGATGTCCATGATGAAACCTGTATCAATCGGCCCTGGTGACACTAAGCCAATATAGATTGGACTATCTTGGAGCTCGTCAGACAATACATAGGTAAATGCGCGTAATCCGGCCTTTGTCGCCGCGTAAGTAGCTGCGCCTTGCAATGGCGTGCGCCCTGCCAGCGATCCTACGTTAACAATAGCGGCATAC
>JABSRV010000151.1 GCA_013214905.1 Psychrobium sp.
GAATTTACCACCTTTAAAGATGGTCAAACAGCAATGGCTTTGCACATACTGCAAGGCGAGCGAGAATTGGTTGAAGATTGTCGCTCATTGGCTCGATTTGAATTACGCGGCATTCCACCGATGGCTGCTGGCGCCGCACATATTAGGGTTACCTTTCAAGTTGACGCTGATGGGTTACTTAGCGTTAGCGCAATGGAAAAAAGCAGCGGCGTTCAAACAAGCATTGAAGTCAAACCATCATTTGGGCTCACCGATAACGAAGTGGCTCAAATGATCAAAGACTCGATGACTTATGCCGGTGATGACATGAATGCGCGTATGTTGGCCGAACAAAAAGTGGAAGCATCACGAGTTCTAGAAGGACTTATGAATGCACTCGCCCAAGACGGGCACTTAATCGATAATAAAACACAGCTTAAGATTAAAAGCACCATGACCAGCCTAGAGCAAGCCGTTGCTACCAGTGATGTTAAAGCGATTAAGGTCGCTATTGCAGGTTGTGATGATGCGAGCAGTGATTTTGCAGCAATACGAATGGATCAGTCGATACGCAATGCGTTGTCGGGTAAGTCGGTAGACGATATTTAAACATAAAAATGAAGTGCTCAGCATGAACATGTTGAACCACTCGGAGATTTTAGAATGCCTAAAGTGATATTTTTACCCCATGAAGAACTTTGTCCTGATGGCGCAGTCGTTGACGCCCAACCTGGTCAAACCATCCTTGATGTGGCACTTGCCAACGGAATTAGTGTCGAACACGCTTGTGAAAAGTCTTGTGCGTGTGTTACCTGTCATCTAATTGTGCGCGAAGGGTTTGATTCGCTGACAGAGAGCGATGAATTAGAAGATGATATGCTTGATAAAGCATGGGGGCTAGAGCCAGAGTCTCGTTTGGGTTGCCAAGCTTGTGTTCAGAATGAAGATTTAGTGATTGAGATCCCAAAATATACCATCAACATGGTCTCTGAAAGCCACTAATCTTATCCTAGTTATAAGTATGTAAAGGGTAATAACGTCATCGTTATTACCCTTTTTTGATCCACGTATAAACCCTTACACGATACTTATACCAATGCGCATTAAAGACTGCCCACTTTTGCTGGCTAAAACAACTGAATACGTCGTTGCTCTCAATCCCAATAGTCAACTAGTACTCGGTAATGTGCTCCATGCATTGCCCTAATGTCGACATCCATGTCGAAATAAATCGAGCGCCTAGTTTTCACCTGTTTTCCCTATGCATAATAAGATCACTCTTTAACGAGGATTGGTATTAGACCAAAATTCGTATACGCTCAGCATATAAAATGGGGATGAGATTACCACGCCACAAATGCGTAAGATAAATGTTAGGTGCGAGAAAATCTGATATAAATGGCTAGATTAAATAAACACAGCGTAGCCAAATGTCGCCATCAAAGTAATGCAAATATACCGGGCTATAGATATTGTTTCTTTTAATATTAATCAGCATGTTATTTGTTAATGCATGACTGTTTTAGATGCGGTTATCTTTATCCATGCATATCCAGAAGTCCCAAGGTTAAAGTGGTTATCTGGTATAAGAGTAAATGTCGCGGATTTATCAGCCCAAGGCAGTGACTCTTGTTGCTGTGACTTTATAATCAACAATGTGTATAAAGATTTTTCAAGCGGGTTTGTGTTTAAAAAATCAATATGCCCCGACTTTGTTTTCATTACGCATATCAACAACGACACGGATAGTAATACCAGAATAAGCAAAGACAAACGCCTTTGCATCGAGTGATTTTATAGCACCTATTTCAGGGGATATCTTATTGTTTTTAATATTAAATAAACATTAATTTAAACTTGTCGTTTTTTAGGTTAGATGTTAAAATCGCCGCGAAAAAATTGAGAGCTATCTCCCAAAACCACTACCATAGGGCAATCTAATGATTTCCGGCGTTATCTTATTTCTCATCGTACTTGCTTTTATTCTCATTGTTATCGAAGACGTGGTACACGTTAATAAAGCGAAAACGACCTTATTTTTTGGTACCTTGTGCTGGATTTTGCTTTTTGTATTTCCACTGCCTGGTCAAACATTGCAGATGATTCAAGAAGAGCTTGATCATAATATATTGGAAATAGCGACGCTGTGGCTATTCTTAATGGCTGCAATGACGTTTGTTGCTTATTTGAACTCCAAAGGTTTTATCCAAACCTTGGTACATCGTTGCATGCCAAAGACGATTAGTGAAAAGAAAATGATGTTTTTGGTTGGGTTGTTCGCATTCTTTTTCTCGTCAATTTCCGATAATATAACCGCCACGTTAATCTCGCTCGCAGTCATTATGTCGTTGAAACTTGACGTTAAAAAACGTATTAAGTATGCCACATTGATTATATTCGCGGTAAACTCAGGTGGGGTTTCGTTAATCACTGGTGATGTGACCACCTTAATGATATTTCTAGCGAATAAAGTATCGATTGCCAATTTATTGTTGCTAGTGTTACCGGCCGCCCTTAGCGTTTTATTGTTGGCTGTCATGTTATCTATTGGCATGAACGGGACACTAACGTTTGAGGCGGTAAGCCATAAACGTATTGAAAAAACCGACATAACCATTGCCATTATCTTTTTAATGACCATATTTTCTACGCTTATCCTTAGTGCACTTTATACAGTGCCACCGGTATTAACCTTCTTGTTTGGGTTGTCGTTAATGTTTTTAGTGGCGCAGTTCTTGATGCGTAAAAAGGACGTTAATAAAAAAATTATCGATTACATTCGAGAGATTGAATACGATACTTTATTATTTTTTGTTGGGGTACTATTGCTGGTTGGCGCGTTAAAAGAGATTGGGATTTTGAATCAATTCACCCATCTTTATGAAGTATTAAGTCCGCTGCAGGCCAATTATTTAATGGGTATTTTTTCATCCCTCATTGATAATGTGCCATTAACTGCTGCGCTGTTAAAAGCTAATATCGAGATGGATGCTCGTCAGTGGTTGCTGTTCACCTATGCAACTGGGGTCGGTGGTTCAATGTTAATTATAGGATCAGCAGCTGGTATCATCGCAATGAGTAAGGTTAAAGAGCTCACATTTATGAGTTACCTTAAAATGAGTTTTTACTTATTAATAGCGTATACCGTAGGTTATTGCGGTGCTATTGGCGCGGGTTATTGGATTACACTTCCTTAACGATCCGGTGTATTAACGGGATGAATTAACAATGAAAGATCAATATCAAACACTTGTGACAAGAGCTGCCGTAGCGGCGCTGATAATGGCATCGTTGATGTTGCTGTTTAAGCTTTTTGCTTGGTGGCAAACCGGATCTTTGAGCATGTTAGCGTCTTTGGTCGACTCATTACTTGATATTGGGGCGTCAGGTACCAGTTTATTAATTTTACGTTATGCACTAATGCCGCCTGACGCTGAACATCAATTTGGGCATGGAAAAGCTGAATCACTCGCAGCGCTCGCACAATCTGCATTTATTGGTGGCTCTGCGTGTTTTTTATTCGTGACCGGTATTGAGCGTTTGTTACACCCGGAAGATGTTGTTGCGTTAAACTTGGGTATTGGCGTAACTATTATCTCTATTGTGTTAACCGCTATGTTAGTGACTTATCAAAAATATGTGGTGGCTAAAACTCAATCACAGGCCATTGCGGCCGATGCGCTGCATTATCAATCAGATTTGTTAATGAATGGTGCTATTCTATTAGCGCTATTGTTGACACAATGGGGTTTTGGCATCGCTGATGCTATATTTGCCATTGCTATTAGTGTATTTATTTTGGTGAGCGCGTTCAAAATGTGCAGATTGGCGTTAGATACTTTGCTTGATCACAAGTTACCACCCTGTGAAGTGACTCAAATCGAAAAAATTGTCAATGAAGAACCGTTGATCCTAAACTTACATGATTTACGTACCCGCCGCAGTGGCGCCATTCGCTTTATTCAGTTTCACATTGTTCTGGACGCTTCGTTGTCTTTGGCTGATGCGCATGAGATATCCCATCGCGTACAATCCAATATACTGTCGGAACTTTTTGATAGTGATGTGATTATCCACTTAGACCCAATATGAATTACTGCTAATATCGACTACAATGACAGCGCCAGTTAATACCAATTGCACTAAAATAGGGCAAATCTGTGTAAATACTTGATGAGTGTTAAGTGGGTTTTTAGTCATTTAATGTAAAAGTATGAATTAGTCGGAATGATAATTAATGCCAAGGAAGGGCAGAAGTAATGAAACTAAAAGATAAGATACTTATTGGTGCTGTGTTGCTGGTAGCTGTACCCGTAGCAATTTCTAATTTCTAATTTCTAATTTGTTGTTGGGTTTTGTAGTATCAACTGACAGCCATAGCGCGATGGCTGTTGCTAGTAAAGAGCGTTTAGTCGCGGTGGGGGAATTAACAAAGGGCGTATCGAAGATTATTTATCATTATTTTGGCCTGCTTGAGCCATCAAGAAGCGATGACGCCATAAGAACGCTGGTTTAAAGCTAAGACCACAAATACCCGCCGTTTGTCTTAAGGTTAATTTCAGCTGCATACAACGTGTATACTCTTCCCACAAATGGCACTTATGTAGCTTTGCCAAAGGCGTATTTGTCTTGTTATTAAAGATTTTAAGGCAACTTTACATCGATATCGTTGTGTAGCACCTGACTTCCCCCATTTTTTAAATAGCCTTTTATCCAGATAAAAAATATTCTGCTTAACATTTCTCATGGCAATATTGATACACATGTTCAAGGTTACGATTCCAGCGAGCAACAAACTTCTCTTCTATATGCTCTCTAAGCCATTTTAATCCGGCATCGTTGTCTTGGCGTTTATGCCATAACATCGATATTGAACTCGCTGGTATGTCAACCGGACAACGTGAGACCGACAATTTCCCATTGGCCACATCTTTGTAAATGGCGCCTGTTGGCAAAACCGCAATCAAGTCGGTTTCCATCAATAGCGGCGCGGCGGAAGAAAAGTGATTAACGGTCATTGCCACTCGTCGACTCAAGCCATGTTGGTGTAGCAATCGGTCTATCGTCCCAAAACTATCCCCCGACAACGACACTAATAAATGTTCGGCGGCGGCAAATTCTTCAATACTAATGTCAGGTTTGGCCAATGGATGATCTGCGCGCATGGTGCAAACCATGCAACTGTTAAATAGGTGACTAAAGCGTATGTTTGAATCATTTGGCACATAAGGACTAATCACCAAATCAACTTCGGCGTCGTCTAATACTCGCTGGTTATTCTTGATGGTGTAAGGCACAGCATGCTGGTTGATGCCCGGTGCGTGTTGCTCAAAAAATTGACGCATTTCCAACCACAAGGTATCAACAATAACATCGGTGACCGCGATGCGAAATGTGCGCTTGGCTGTTTTTGGCTCGAAGGTATCAGGCGCGACCGCTAAATTAAGGTTATGCAGTGGATCTTTGATTTGCTCCCACAAGTTTTGTGCAAAGTTGGTGGCTTGAATATTACGGCCATCTTTAACAAATAATTCGTCTTTCCATGCGGTGCGCATTCTTGCAACGGCATTAGAGACCGCAGGTTGAGTCATCGATAGTCGTTCCGCACTACGGGTGATCGATTTTTCTGTCATCACGCTATCGAAAATGACCAATAAATTGAGCTCTTGTGGTCGCATAACATCATCCTGCTTATATGAAATAGAGTGATGCATCATAATATTTTATGGGTTGTGACGCTAGATCAAAATAATACATTCATTAATCATATGAGTTAGATATCAATTAATGATTATTATTAATGATTAATACTCCCTAGAATGCGCTCATTAGAATTATTTAGGAAAGATGATGAACAAGACACTTACATTAATTTGGATTTCTGGGGCGTTAATAATCAGCGCCTTAGCGGGTTGTCAGCCACAAGAAATTGCGCAAGCTAACCATGTACAGCCACCAGCGCCAAAAATTACAGTGGCACAGGTAATAAGTGAGCGAGTCACCCAGTGGGACGAATTTACGGGTCGCTTAGAAGCGCCGCAAACCGTTGCGCTACGGCCACGCGTTTCTGGCTATATTGAGCGTGTTGCTTTTAAAGAGGGCTCGCTAGTTAAAGAAGGACAAGTCTTATTCGTTATTGATGCTAAGCCATTTGAAGCCCAAGTAAACCGCCTAAAAGCCGATGTTAGCGACGCCAAAAGCCAAGCATTATTAGCACAACTTGAACTTAAACGTGGTCAGCGTTTAAAGAAACAAAATGCTATTTCACAAGAAGAGCTAGATAATCGCGTTGCTCGCCAACAGCAAAGTCTGGCTAGTGTGCAATCTAGAACAGCGGCTTTGGATAACGCACAGCTCGACCTTGATTATACGCAAGTCAAAGCGCCGATTAGCGGCCGTATTTCCAGTGCGCTAATTACCAAGGGTAACTATGTTACCGCGGGGCAAAGCCTGTTGACGTCATTGGTTTCAACCGACAAGGTTTACGCCTATTTCGACGCCGACGAACGCACGTTTTTAAAATACAACAAGCAAGCACGTGAAGGCAGTCGCCTTAATACGCGCGACAACAAGTCACCAGTGATGATGGGGTTAGCGATTGATAACGATTTCCCTTACAACGGTCATATCGATTTTATCGACAATCAAGTAAACCATCAAACTGGCACTATTCGCGCCCGTGCTGTATTTGACAATATCGATAATCGTTTTACGCCTGGTTTATTTGCACGCATAAAATTGATTGGCAGCGCCAGTTATCAAGGCATTTTAATTGACGACAAAGCCGTTGGCAGCGATCTCAACAACAAATTTGTATTGGTATTAGACAAAGACAACACGGTGCAATATCGACGTATTACGTTAGGTCAAAAGCATCACAGTCTGCGATTAATTAAAACGGGATTAACCGCTGGCGATACTATTGTGGTTAAAGGATTACAGCGAATTCGCCCCGGCACAACCGTATCTCCAACGCAGATCCCTATGGCAAGTGATGTAGTCATTTCCCAGCTAAAACGCCAACAGCAGCGCGTTGATGCAATTCAAAACACCTTGGAATTAGTGGCGGTTCAACCCTTACCACTAGTGCGCGATTAAGGATTTAAACAATGAAATTTTCGCAGTTCTTTATTTCCAGACCCATATTCGCAGGCGTGATTTCGTTGATGATCATCATCGCTGGTGCGATCGCGGTCTTTAAGTTACCTATCACCGAATATCCTGAAGTTGTACCACCAACGGTGGTTGTTAGTGCAAATTATCCCGGCGCTAATCCCACGGTGATTGGCGATACCGTTGCAACGCCGTTAGAACAAGCCATTAATGGCACCGAAGGCATGTTGTATATGTCTTCTCAAGCAACGTCTGACGGCAGATTAACTCTCACTGTAACTTTCGAGCTAGGTACCGACATTGATGATGCCCAAGTATTAGTGCAAAACCGAGTGGCGCGTGCGCTGCCCCGTTTACCACAAGAAGTACAGCGTCTTGGCGTATTAACCGAGAAATCGTCTCCCGATCTGACCATGGTGGTGCATTTAACCTCACCCGATGACCGTTATGACATGCTGTACCTTTCTAACTATGCCGCGCTAAACGTCAAAGACGAACTAGCTCGCGTTGAAGGCGTTGGCGGTGTGCAGCTGTTTGGCGCTGGTGAATATTCAATGCGTATTTGGCTTGATCCTCAAAAAGTATCAGCATTGAATATGACCGCGATGGATGTAGTAAATGCTATTCGTGAGCAAAATCAGCAAGCGGCTGCTGGTAGCTTAGGCTCACAGCCAAACGAGACAAACAATTTCCAAATGCTGATCAACCTCAAAGGTCGATTGACTAGCGAGCAAGAATTTCGTGACATTGTGGTTAAAGTTGGCCAACAAGGTCAACTGGTACATTTGTCAGACGTTGCTCGTGTTGAGTTAGGCGCTAACAACTATGCCTTGCGCTCTTTGCTCAATAACAAAGAAGCGGTCGCGCTGCCTATTTTTCAGCGTCCCGGTTCAAACGCTATTGCCATATCAGACGGCGTACGCGCCAAAATGGCTGAGCTAAAAGAAAGCTTTCCAGCGGGTGTTGATTACGCGATCGTTTATGATCCAACGATCTTTGTCCGAGGTTCTATCGAAGCCGTTGTTACAACACTATTTGAAGCCTTGGCTTTGGTAGTAATTGTAGTGATATTGTTTCTACAAAACTGGCGCGCAGCACTTATTCCATTAGCCGCCGTACCTGTATCGCTTATAGGTACCTTTGCCATTATGTATGGACTGGGTTTTTCACTTAATGCACTGTCATTATTTGGCTTAGTATTGGCGATTGGCATTGTAGTTGATGATGCGATAGTAGTAGTCGAAAATGTTGAACGTAACATTGAAATTGGTTTAGCACCGAAACCTGCGGCCATCAAAGCGATGAAAGAGGTTACCGGCCCAATTATTGCGACGAC
>JABSRV010000152.1 GCA_013214905.1 Psychrobium sp.
CCTTGTTGTAATAAATCACTGACTAAGCCCAAACGTGGCTTACGACAACTACAATCTTGTTCAGCAAAGTGTGGGCAAATGAGCACATCTTCAAAAATAATGCCTTGGCTGGTAAAGATATCCATCATCTTATTATGCGCTAAGTCGAAATCCTCGGTAGGGAAACTGTCAGTGCCTAAACCATCTTGATTAGAGACCATAATTAGTTGATAACCCGCTTGCTGCAATTGCAACAATACCGGAAAGACATTAGGCTCAAACACTAGCTTCTCTAAGCTGTCGAGTTGCTTATCAATAGCAGGCTCTTCAACTAAGGTGCCATCACGATCAATAAATAATATTTTGTTTTTCATTTCTTACTCTATTAACTGGAGGTTAGGCGGCAAACTGCGCTGAAATTTTTCGTAATGTATCTGTAAGGCGCGCCATTTCAATAGCGCTACCAATGCTAAAGCGTAGACAGTGCTCTAATGTTGCAACGCCTGATTGGTCACGTACCACAATGCCATCGTCAGCGATTGCGGTGAACCATGTATTATCGCAAAATCTGACTAACACAAAGTTGGCGCCGGAATCATAAACAGCGCTGACCCCGTTTAGAGTGGATAGCGCTTGGCTAAACATCTCTTTTAATTTATTAAGTTGTGCCACGCGAGATGACATAATTTTCACGCCGGCTGAACTTAAACTCTGCTCGGCAATGATGCCAACTGGCGCAGGAATAGGGTAGGGCGCAATCACCTTTTTAACAAGATCGATAATGTCATTTTGTGCAAGCATAAAACCACATCGCAACCCAGCTAACGCAAAGGCCTTGGATAAGGTGCGCAATACCACTAAATTGTTATATTTCTCTAATAATGGCGCCATTGATAAATCGCTTGAAAACTCAATATAGGCTTCGTCAATAACCACTAAGCATGTCTCTTGCAATTGCTTGACAATGGGTTCCAATTGCGCGATTGACAGCGTTGAACCCGTTGGATTATTGGGATTGCATATAAATAATATTTTGCTGTCATCGACTTTATTACACAATTGCGGATCAAGTTGCCAATCGCTGGTTAGCGGCACTTTATTTATCCCAACGTTGCAAGTCGCCGCACTGATCGCATACATGCCATAGGTTGGCGTGCAAATCGTAATCTTGTCTTGCCCTGGGTTACAGAATGTTCTGATCAGCAGTTCAATCGCCTCGTCTGCACCGCGACTAGCCAATACTTGATCATTAGCAACGTTCGCGTAGCGGGCATAGTTTTCGATGAGCTCAACCGGTTGAAATTCTGGGTAGCGATTATAACTTGGCTTGGTATCGCTAAACGGAGACTCATTGGCGTTAAGCCAAATGTCACCGCAGCCGCCAATTCGTCGCGCCGATTGATAAGGCACCATCGTTAATAGTTCTGGGCGCGCAAGGCGCTCAATTAGACTTTGTTCGCTCATGTTATTGTGCCTTTAATCTAATGCTAACCGCGTTTGCATGAGCGTCTAAACCTTCCGCCATGGCAATAGGTATGATTGCGCGCGATAGGTTATTTAAACCATCATAGGTCAGTTCTTGCACCGTAAATCGTCTTGTAAAGTCGACCAAACTTAAACTTGAGAAACTATTACACATACCATAAGTAGGCAATACATGATTGGTGCCGCTGGCGTAATCGCCTGCAGATTCTGGGCTCCATGGTCCAAGAAATACCGAACCCGCCGCGTAAATATGATTGAGTATTTGCCGTGGATTTTCGGTTTGTATAATCAAATGCTCTGGAGCGTATGAGTTACTAATGCTAATCGCACTATCCAGATCATCGGTGATTAAAATATGACTATGCGCTAGTGCATCTCGCGCGATACGTTGACGAGTTAGCGGTTGCAACTGCTTTTCAATTTCTTTGGTCACGTTACTTGCCAATTGGCTACATGGTGTTAGTAAAATAGTTTGAGAGTCACTACCATGCTCGGCCTGTGACAGTAAATCGGCGGCAATAAAAGCAGGGTTAGCCGTGCTGTCAGCAATAACGAGTACTTCAGACGGTCCCGCTGGCATGTCGATAGCCGCGCCGCCGATAGTACTTGATACTTGTTTTTTAGCTTCGGTAACATATCTATTACCAGGACCAAATATTTTATCAACCTTTGGTACTGAGTCTGTGCCAAATGCCATTGCTGCTATCGCTTGTGCGCCGCCTACTTGAAATATATCATCAATACCGCAAAGGTGAGCTGTATATAAAATAACGTCTGAAATAGGCGGAGGGGTACATAAAATGATTCGTTCACAACCTGCTATTTGCGCTGGCACAGCAGTCATTAATACCGTAGAGGGTAACGGCGCTGTGCCGCCAGGTGCATACAAACCGACATTGCGCAGGGCTTGTGTACGCAATTCACAGTGCACACCAACGCTTGTTTCAATGCTCACTGATTGTGGGCGCTGTGCGCTATGAAACTTCTCGATATTCGCTTTGGCCAAGGCCAGCGCTTGCTTGAGTTCATCAGAAATATTGCTCACTGCCTTAAGAATATCTTCTTTAGGCACCGCAATTACCGTTAAACTAACCTTATCAAAACGTAACGAATAATCTTTTAACGCCAGATCACCAGTGTTTCTAACAGTTTCAATAATATTAGTGACTTGTTGATGTAACATAGCAGAGTTTTCTAGCGCAGGGCGCTGTAATTGCCGCTGTTTGTCTTGCTCGCTTAGTTGTGACCAAATCAATGTACGCATCTTCCTACCCCAGCATTTTTTCAATCGGTAAAACTAAAATGGAGCTAGCACCGAGTGTTTTAAGTTCTTCCATGGTTTCCCAAAATAATGTTTCGCTGCTCACCGCATGCACGGCAACTTTATCGGTGTCCGCTAGCGGTAAAATTGTTGGATTTTCGGCACCAGGCAATAAGCTGATAATCTTCTTCAAATTTTCTTTTGGCGCATGTAACATAATGTACTTTGATTCACGGGCTTGAATAACGCCATTGAAACGGGTTAATAACTTATCCAGTAATTGCTGCTTTTCTGGATTAAGTTGATTAGTCGATTTAATCAATACCGCTTGGCTATTGAAAAATACTTGTGCTTCTTTCAAACCGTTCGCTTCAAGCGTTGCACCCGTTGACACTAAATCACAGATTGCATCTGCGATGCCCGCGCGTGGTGCGACTTCAACCGAGCCTTTGAGGGTACAACTGGTGAAGTTTACGTTGTTCTTGTCGAGGTATCGTTTTAAAAGATACGGATAAGATGTGGCGATACGTTGGCCTGAAAACTGTTGGATGCCGGTATATTCAATTTCTGTAGGAATAGCGAGTGACAAACGACAGCCACCAAAGTCTAGACGTTTAAGTACTTTATAGCTGCTTGGCGCGCCAGAGGCTAGGCGCTCTAATTCGGTTTCTTCCAGCTCATTTTCACCAATGATCCCCAAATCACAAACACCGTCCATGATAAGCGTTGGGATATCGTCATCGCGTACCAGTAATAAATCGATGTTTTCGTTGGTGGAATGTGCAATCAATCGCTGAGAATTAGTATTGAATTTAATGCCACTGCCCTTAAGCAATTTTTTTGACTCGTCAGACAAACGGCCTTTCTTTTGAATCGCGATACGTAATCTGTTGTTTGCTAGCATGTGTTGTTGCTCCAAAATAAAAAAAGCCTCTTTCAGAGGCTTTTTTTATTGGCGCATCACTGAAAGAGTTAGGTGTAATCTTTCAGCCGAAATTTACCTGAAAGTTACCGGATCATATGATGGTGATGATGGTGGTTCAGAATAAAAATCATTGTGTTTTCCAAAAATAGATGTGTGTTAGGACTTGCTACATACACTATGTTAGCGCCTTTACATTTGCAAACAATTTTTTATATTAAATAATTATATAGCCGTGTCCATTGGAAATGTGGGAATTTGTAAAGGATATAAAATTCGATATATAAGGTGCGTGATTGATTTCGATACGGATGTCGATAGTAGAGCAACGCAGGAGTAATTTGCCGAGCAATAGCTGGCTATTGGGATTGAACGCAACGAAGTAGATTGGTTTTTAGAGCGTTACAAAACCTGCAACTTCATTGATCATGGGTATAATTCCATCATAAAGGCTAAGTTGATGAAATTAACTGAAAATTTTGTGTTACTAAAAACAGACATTTTCAACTATTTACGGTAAATTAATCTCCCGTTAAGTTAAAATCCGCGACCCTAACCACAAATACATTATTTACGTTTTTAACATTTATCAAGGAACATCCTATGGAAAACTTCTCACAAGAAAATTTTGAAAAATTATACGATAAGGTTATGGAAATGACCGTGGTATATTTACCACAGTTATTGCTGGCAATTCTCACCCTAATCATTGGTTTTTGGGTCATCTCGAAATTATCAAACGCGATCACCAAAGTCTTGGCTTTACGTCACGTCGAAGAAACATTGCAACGCTTCTTATCTAACTTATTTAGTGTAGCGCTTAAAGCAATGCTGCTTATTAGTGTCGCGTCAATGGTTGGTATCGAAACAACATCGTTCATTGCGGTTATCGGTGCTGCGGGTTTGGCCATTGGACTTGCACTGCAAGGTTCGTTATCAAATTTTGCGGGCGGTGTATTAATCTTGCTGTTTAAGCCATTTAAAATAGGTGATGTTGTCGAAGTGCAAGGTTATGTCGGTGTGATTAAAGAAATTCAAATTTTCAATACTATTGTGACCACTCTTGATAACCAACGGGTAATTATTCCAAATGGTATTTTGTCTAATGGACCCATCAAAAACATTTTTGCGGAAGAGACACGCCGTGTTGATATGACATTTGGTATTAGCTATGACGACGATGTGCTTAAAGCAAAAGAAGTGATTCGAGATCTAGTTAAAGCTGACTCTCGTCTTCTTGAAGAAGCACACGGCCATGAAATATATGTTGCAGAGCATGCTGACAGCTCGGTTAACTTGTTAGTCCGTGTATGGTGTAACTCAGAAGATTATTGGGCGGTTTACTTTGCGATGTTTGAAAACGTCAAGCTTGCATTTGATAAAGAAGGTATTACCATCCCATATCCACAACGTGATGTGCACATGAAAAATTCATAATATAGTATTAATGAATTAGCCGATTGAATTTAATTGGCGATATCGCGGCATTACTTACATGGATGTAAGTACTTAGGTTTTGAAAGGGCAAAAAACCTGACCCTTCATCCTGAACATAAAAAAAGGGAGTTAGTATCAACTAACTCCCTTTTTTAATGCGGGTACAATTAACGCGAAAGAGCTGGCGTTAAATGTGGACGCATTTTAGCTAACATTGCTTTAACCACTTTTGGGTTACCAACAATAAGATTGCCAGAATCAACGTAACCATGACCACCGGTAAAGTCAGTGATAATGCCACCCGCTTCTTTAAGCAATAATTCACCTGCAGCAGTTTCCCATGGCTTAAGGCCAATTTGGAAGAAACCGTCATAACGGCCAGCAGCTACATAAGCTAGATCAAGTGCGGCAGAACCAGCGTGACGAATATCAGCAGTATCATCATACATGTCAGATAAAATAGTCATGTAGGTTTCTTTGTAATGCTTTACTTTATGTGGGAAGCCGGTGCCAATGATAGTGCCTTTAAGATCTTTCGCTTTAGTCACACGACAACGATAAGTATTAAATTGACAACCTTGACCCTTAGACGCGGTAAATAACTCATCGCGTGTTGGATCAAATATAACGGCTTGTTCTGTTTTGCCGTTAACTTTTAAGGCAATAGATACACAAAAATGTGGGATACCCTTGATGAAGTTAGTGGTGCCATCAAGCGGATCAACGATCCATTGGTATTCACTTTTCTTATTGCCTTGCTCACCGCTTTCAGCACAGATGAAACCGTGATCAGGGTAAGATTTAGAAATTGCTGCAATAATGGCTGCTTCAGCCTCGATATCAACTGAAGTAACGAGATCGTTAGTTCCTTTTTGAGTAATTTCAACTTTATCAAGCTGCTCAGTGGCGTGCATAATTACTTTGCCTGCGCTACGAGCTGCCCGAATTGCAATATTTAGCATCGGATGCATAGTGTCTACCTTTGGATGTTAAAGAACGAGTATACCCAGGCCAATATGCCTCGGTAAATATCTAGACCCATTTGTCTAGATTTAATCGGCGCATAGTCTACCAAATTTCAGCCCTAAGGCAAGCAAACAAGTTATTTAATCCTGCGTAGTATCACGTTTCCCGCCAAATCGGCGCCCAACAATTATTTCATTGTGTATTTATACCCAAGATCATTGGAATTGCAGTGAAGCAGTCAAGATTAGAATCGCCTGAGCTTATGTTTTATAAGTGATTGTGATTCGAAACGCAGACAATAAAGCTGCGGTTTCAAGGATGACGGGTATAGCAGCGAGCGAACAAATTTGTTATTATAAGCGCCGAAAATTTTAGCCGCGATTAATCAAATCGGTGGCAGATATTATAAGGGTCAAGGCGTGAGCAATATTTCTGACGAATCAACGAGCGTTGAATCACTGTTATCCAACGTTAAAGTTGTTTTAGTAGGTACTACCCATCCAGGCAACATAGGCAGCGTCGCAAGAGCGATGAAGACAATGGGTATTATGGATCTTGTGTTGGCGGGGCCGCAAACAGAGATAAATGATAAATCATATGCGTTAGCGTCTGGCGCCCGAGACGTCTTAGAAAATGTGACTATCGTTGATACTTTGCAAGAAGCGGTTGCTGATTGTGGCCTTGTTATCGGCTCGAGCGCACGATCACGCACGTTGCCGTGGCCTATGTTAGAGCCTCGTGGTTGCGGTGAAAAACTATTGTCAGAGCTGCCTAATTATCCAGTCGCCGTGGTTTTTGGCCGTGAAAACAGCGGTCTGTCAAACGACGAATTACAGTTGTGCCAATTTCACGTCTGCATACCTGCCAATCCGAACTATAGCTCGCTAAATTTGGCGATGGCGGTACAAACAATTTGTTATGAAATTCGCATGGCCGCGCTATCAAATACGGTCACGCCAGTACAAGAAACATATCCTCATTCTGCTAAGTTAGAAAGCTTCTATGCTCACCTTGAGCAAACGCTATTGAAAATTGGCTTTATTGCCAAAGCGCATCCTGGACAAGTGATGACTAAGCTTCGCCGTTTATACAACCGAGCGCGTCCAGAAGACGTAGAATTAAATATACTACGCGGTATTTTAACCTCTACCCAGCAGAGCATTAAAGAAGAGTCGCAAGACAAAGCAGACGATAAATCGTAGTTCTGACGCTCAACGACATGGTATCCCCGTCATCCTTAAAACGCAGGTTTATTGTCGGCGGATTAGAATCAAAATCACTTATAGAGCATAAGCTCAGGCGATCTAACCTTGACTGCTTCACTGCCATTCCAACGGTTTTGGGTATATAATTGGTGTCAAATGGATACTTGACCAAAAAGGTAGGTTATATACTTGACTAATTTACTCGGGTTTGATGTAATGCGCGCCATAACACGTGATCAGCTAAGGCATTTTGATGAAATTAACTTCTAAAGGACGTTACGCAGTGACCGCAATGTTAGATGTAGCTTTACATCAAAACGTTGGTCCTGTTTGCTTGGCTGATATTTCAGAGCGCCAGCGTATCTCTCTATCTTATTTAGAGCAGTTATTTTCAAAACTACGTAAAGCTAAACTAGTGAATAGCGTTCGCGGACCCGGTGGTGGTTATCGTTTGGCTATTGCTGCCGTTGATATTTCTATTGGTGCGGTGATTATCGCCGTTAATGATTCGGTTATCGCCACGCAATGTAAGGGTGAAAAGCCCTGTACTCCAAGTGGACGATGTTTAACACACTCGTTGTGGAATGATTTTAGTAAAAAAATGCAAGACTTTCTCGATAGCGTATCCTTGGGCGAGTTAATGGCTAATTCTGAAGTTATCGCCATTTCTAAAAAACAGAACATGGTTCAAGGATTACAAAATGATATATTGCATACCAATCAACTTGGTTAATGCGTAGCCTAATGGCGTTGAGCTTTGAATATACAAGGCAAAGAAAAAATAAAGAGACAGTGAGTCGGGCAATATTTCACTCGATTGGCGGTCTAATAGTTTATAGCAATGATAATGCCTATTTCTTAATGGATTAGGTGTGGAGTAATAAATGAAATTTCCGATATATTTTGATTATGCAGCGACAACACCCTTAGATCCACGTGTTGCCGAAAAAATGATCTCATGTTTAACCATGGAAGGCAACTTTGGTAACCCAGCGTCACGTTCACATCGTTTCGGTTGGCAAGCAGAAGAAGCGGTTGATATCGCTAGAAATCAAATTGCAGAATTGCTGAATGCCGATTCACGAGAAATCGTATTCACCTCTGGTGCGACAGAATCAAATAACTTAGCGATTAAAGGTGCAGCGCACTTTTATGCTAA
>JABSRV010000153.1 GCA_013214905.1 Psychrobium sp.
CGAGGCTTCGTTCATTGCCATGCGGGCTTCTTTGGTGAAATTATGGTAATTACGGAAAGTTAATACCGCGTCAATGTCAGTCACATTAAAGTTAATGTCGTTAAGTACATAACCGCCGGCTTTTTTGTCGTAGATCATCTTAGTACTGGTGCTAAGCATTTTCGCTTTTGCCAACAGATTGCCTTTGGTCAGGTTTTTCTCGATGCGTGAGGTGCCAATTGATGCGTAATATTGGCCTTTGGCACTCAGTGCTGGAGCAAGTAATTTAGTGTACCAGCCGCCACCAGGAATCAGCTCTAATACTTTCATGTCTTCTTTGATGCCAAAGAACGCCAAGGTTTCAACGGGCATCCGGTTAGCGTCACGCATTTTTTCTTTATCGCTTCGCAGCTCAGATTTCATCGCTTTTTCGATGTTGCTGGTCATCTTATTGCCATGGGCGTGGGCGATACCTGTGCTAAGAACAGTGGCAATAACAAGTGGTAACAATAACTTAACCATTGGTAATTCCTTTCATAATTGATTTGATTTTTTTATTTTGAGCTGACCATTATTAATAGCTTCGATGATAAAGTAAATAACATCGCGGACTCAAGCGTAACAAAATATGTAACTGATGAGTTGTTACCAGTTGCGCTGTTTCGCGAGTGCGACAAATGAGCCGCTCATGGTGATTGGGTGCTCAAAATGCTCGATACTTGTTAATAAGGCATCGTATCCTTCTTTGCCAGCCAAGGTATAAGCGGATGAAACACCGCGATAAGCGGCTTCATCATTGATGCGTTGCCATACGCCATTTTTGAATAACATAAGTTCGCTGATGCGCTGGCCTAATATGGCGTCTTGGTCATAGCTGAAACGTAAATTATAGAGGTACGGATAACTGCCGTCCCCAGTACCCACCACCCCATTGCTAGTGGCGTTGTTGATCGCACCTTCAATCGCCAAACGTAAGTTTTTACCTAAGACGAGATAACTGACAATCTTAATTTCAAACGGTAATAAGCGGCCGCATATTTCGGCTTGGGTTAATGGCCCTTGTTTGAGTGATATGCGAACGCCGCCTGCATTGTGCATAGCAAAATCAATATTTTGATCTTTACTCGCCGCGACAAAAAAACCTTCACTGACCAGTGGCGCTATTTCGCTTCCCATTGGCCATTGCTTGGTTGGCAGGCGAGTATGGTGTAAAGGCTTAGATAAATGACAGACAATGCGCTGGCGCATTTTATCAACAGCAGGTTTATATTGCTTATTGATAATATCGCTGATCGCTGTGTCAGGTTTGACGTTATAAAATAGCTTGCTGTCTTTGAGGTATTTGGCGATGTCTGCGCGTTGCTCTTCATTGACTCGATCTTCACCTTGATAGGCGTGCCAATTTTCACCTATCAAAAATGAAATACCACCTTGTTGCGCAATCACTTCGCCGTCGCTATTAAAGGTTAGTTTTTCTAAACCGATGCTTTCGGCGTGTTTGCCGGCCTGTAAAATAAGTGTGCGATTAACCGTTACCGTCTGTTGCTCAACCGAGGGTACATCTAACTTGCTAAAGTCACCGGTTAGGGTATGGCTATGTCCGCCAACGATGATGCTAATGCCATCGACTTGCTCTGCTAATTGCAGGTCCCCAGAATAGCCAAGGTGGCTAAGTACTATAATGTGTTTAATGCCTTGTTCGTGCAGATGCTTAACTGTGGCACGCGTGGTTTCAATGGCGTTATGGAACAGACAATCGCTGTCGGGACAACCTATTTGATGCATTAAGTCTAAGGTAATACCAACAATTGCTAATTGTTTGTCGGCCAACGGCTTTAATAAATATTGCGCAATATTGCGCTGATTATCATAACGCAACAGATTAGCATGAGGGCGTAGTGGTCTTTCCTTGTTTTGGTCTTCTTCGCTTAAGTCCATATTGCCGGCGAGCACAGGGAAATTTACGTTAGCAATAAATTCGCTAATGGGATTATTGCCCAAATCAAACTCATGATTGCCTATCGTCATCGCGTCGGGTTGTAACAAATTAAGCAGTTTGGCGTTAGCTCGTCCTTCGAAACAGCTAAAATACAGACTGCCTTGAAAGCTATCACCTGCATGAAGAAATATGAATGGGTGTTGTTCTTTTGCCGCCTGGCTACGGTGCTCTGCGATGGCCGTTGCTATTTTTGCATATCCGCCACAAGATGCGTCAATGCGGTATTTTGTCTGCTGTAATTGCACATTAAAGTGCAGCAAGGAACTTTCAAAATGTGAGTGGGTATCATTAATGTGTGCTAGGTAAAGCGAATAAGTCATCAACAATCCTGTAAATAGAATGACATTGGGCGTTAATTAAGATCATAACATGACATGTCATTCTCGTCATAATACAGCATCATGATTTAGCCGGCAGGCGCAAGGTAATAATCGCCGATATGAAAATAAGGGCACCAGAGACTAACAGGCAGCTTACTAAGCCATATTGGGTAAATAGATAACCTGACAATAGGGTGCCTAGTAATCTGCCCATGGCGTTGCTCATGTAATAAAAACCAATGTCTAACGATACGTTGTCGCTTGTTGCATAGTGCACTATCAGGTAGCTATGTAAGGAGGAGTTAATGGCAAATACTGCGCCGAAGCCAAATAAACCGATGATGATTGTTAATTCTATGGATACTACACTTTGTAACGCAAAAGCGATAGTAAGCGGTATTAATGCTAAAAAAAATGTATAACGACAGGTGCTAATGTTTTCGCGTCCAATGGCTTTTTTAGAGCGTATGTAGGGTGCTAATGTTTGGATAATGCCATAGGCTATAATCCACAGCGCCATAAAGCTGCCGACTTGATAGTGATCCCAGCCCAGTTGGCTGCTCAAATACACCGGCAGCGCGATGACAAACCAAACATCACGCGCTGCAAATAAAAACAAGCGCGCTATGGACAAGCGGTTTATCGCGGCGCTAACCGAAAATATTTGACTAAACTTTGGTTTTGCTTTGCTTTTACCTAACTCTTTGGCCAAATGCAGCCAACTGTTTATACCAACCAATAATAAGGCGCCGGCCATAATACCTACTGCCGTTTGAAATGATGTCAGGTTTAGCAATATTGCGCCAATGAAAAAACCTAATCCCTTGAGCGCATTTTTTGAACCGGTTAATAGAGCGACCCAGCGAAATAATCGCTGTTGATGCTGCTCTGGACTTATCAATATTTTAATGGCACTTTTAGCGCTCATTTTATTAAGATCTTTAGCGACGCCACTAAGCGCTTGCGCCGCCATCACCCACACCATGCTCAACATATCATTAGGTAGCATTAACGCGCTTAGCGCGCATATTTGCAATAACAATCCAATGTTCATGATTTTATTAAGGCCAAGGCGAGCGCCTAAATAGCCACCTAATAAATTGGTGAATACGCCGAATAGTTCGTAAAAAACAAACAACAATGCAATATTTAGCGGGCTAAGACCCTGCGCGGCGAAATGCAAAATAACCAACATGCGAAGCGCGCCATCGGTCACTGTAAACGCCCAGTAGTTGGCGGTCACTAGCGCGTATTGTGCCATAGAACCGTTCTTGTTTTGGCTTACTACGCTAGGCGCCACAGGTGCATTAGTTGGCAAGTTGCTTGTCCTTCCTTGCTACCATGAATGCGAGCTCAGCTAATCGGTTGGCGTATCCCCATTCGTTGTCATACCACAAATATAATTTAACTTGGCTATCATTAATCACCATGGTCGACAGCGCGTCGACAATGCAAGAGTGTGCATCGGTTCGATAATCAATAGACACCAAAGGTCGGGTTTCAAAGCCCAAAATCCCTTTCATTTCACCGCTCGCTGCTTGTTGCAACATCGCATTTATTTCTTCGCTGGTGGTCGATCGCGACATTTCAAAAACACAATCGGTAATAGACGCATTGGCTAGTGGTATCCGAATTGCGTGACCATTAAGCTTGCCTTTTAATTCAGGGAATATATGGGTAATAGCGGTTGCAGAGCCTGTGGTGGTCGGAATTAGGCTCATGCCACAAGCGCGTGCACGGCGTAAATCGCTGTGCGGCGCATCCAATATTGTTTGTGTATTAGTAATATTATGAATAGTGGTAAAACTGCCATGTTTAATGCCAATTTTTTGCTGCAATACTTTGACCACTGGCGCGACGCAATTGGTGGTACAAGAGGCCGCACTAACGATGCGGTGCAGTTGTGGATCATAGTCTTGCTCGTTAACGCCTAAAACAATATCTAATACACCATCTTCTTTAAGAGGGGCGCTAACCACTACGCGTTTAATGCCCTGTTTAAGATAAGGGCTCAACGCCGTTTTGCTTTTAAATTTCCCTGATGATTCGATAACCACATCGCAGTTTGTCCAGTTCGTATCAGCGATGTCACCATGGTGACTGACATTAATATGTCGGCCTTCAATCACCATATCTCCGTCTTTTTCTAAGGCCTCGGCATGCCAGCGCCCATGAATTGAATCAAAGTTTAATAGATGGGCTAGGGTGGTTGTATCACCCGCGGGATCGTTTATTTTCACAATCTCAACGCCTTCCATGTCATGCAAAACACGCATCGCTAGGCGACCCATGCGCCCAAAACCGTTTATTCCAATTTTTATGGTCATTAGTATCTTCTATTTTTTAAAGTTATTCGGGGCAACATGAGGCGACACGTACAGGTCGACTGCCCATTTCATTTAAGTGGTTTAAGTGCGGCGCAATAAATTCGCTGCTATTACTTAAGGTTTGTTGAAGTTGTAACAGTTGCCATGGGGCTAAGTGGGGGCTAATCGAGTAAAATACCCATTGTCCCTGACGCCTTGTTTCAAGCAAGCACGCTTCTTTTAAGATGGCTAGATGACGGGATATTTTTGGCTGACTCAGTGATAATGCGCTCATTAACTCGCATACACATAATTCTTGTTGAGCTAGAATTAGTAGTAAAGACTTGAGTCGAGTCTCGTCACTGAGCGCTTTAAAAAACTGTAGGGCAATCATTTATTATATCCGATTTATCATATATATGATAAATCGTATATGTGTTCGATACGAAAGTAAAGTTAGCGAGTCATTTTTTTCACGAATACCACCACAAACAATGCCAAGGTAAAGCTGCCGCACAGCGCCTCTACAGCCGCCAAAAATCGCGATAGACCAATGGGGGGTATGTCGCCATAACCCAGTGAGGTAAAAGTAATAACAGAGAAATAAGCGCAGCTGACTAAGTAATATAAATTCTGGCTAACACTTTTATCTAAATCTAAAGCGATTTCTTAGCCTTGGAAATTAACACCAACCATGAAAAATAACAAATAAAAGGTCACGATAACAGTCCAACTAAAGGTAACTACACGCAATGGCTTTTCACCATAACCGCAAAATAAGTCCACCGTTTTTGATATCATGCGCTGCAACGATAGGCGCGGCATTTGCTTTCGCCGCATAATCATTTCACGTTGAAAAAACGTGCCAGCGATATCAAATAATCCTTGTTTTTCTGATACTAAACGCAAGTTGCGATAAACCTCTTCTGCTTGTTGGAATAAATCGTTTTTTGCTCTAAATTGTCACAAACATCAGCTTCCTGTTCTTGCACCGAGGTATCACCCCAAATGACATGCTCCAATTTGGCACCGTCAAAGCTGGCACCTAACAGATTGCAATTAGTAAGATCGGCGCAGTGCAGGTTGGCATTGTTAAAGTTGGCCTTCATTAAGAACTGCCTGTCAGGTTTAATTTAAAACAGTGAGCGCCCTCGAAATTGGCATGATATAGATCGCTGTCGGTAAACTGATAACCCACCTTTGACGATCAGTTTACTAAATTAACACCTGATAAATCACTATGAGCAAGAAAGAAAGCAACCATTTAGCTACCAGTTTTGGCGCGCTGAGTTAATAGTTCTCTGACTTGGGGATGCTTAGCAAAGTGACCACTTTGCCAGTTTTTTTCGTTTAGTTGATGATCTTCCTTGCTAGCTACCTTTTCCATAATACTCAACCCTTCGATAGCTCATTAATTTATCTTGCGTCAATGAGTTCAATGGATCAAGCATAATTTTTTAACGGGTAGTTTTTAACTCTCGCTTATCATCTTACCGGTTAAATTGAGCTTGTCTTTATTGCCGCTAGTAATAACTAACTTAATAGAATCATTTAGTTGCACCTTAACCTGCTCATCAACACTGATAGTGCCAAGCTCTGTATCAATTTTACAGGCTTTTTTATTGGCATGAATATTCGACAATGGGATAAAAATAACTGCGCCGTTATTTGCTACCTTGGCCATTAAGCCGCCACGGTTAATATTAAAGACAGTCGCATCGAACTCGGTTGCATTGTCGATGTCTTGTTGCAAGTAGTCGATGTATAACCAGTTGTTAATATCTCTTTCCACTTGGCGCTGGTAATCACGTTGCTCTTTGAGCAATTCGGCTTGCATAGCGTCAATCTCGATACTGTTATATGACTCATCGATGATTGATTTTATCAGGCGATGATTCAATAAATCGCCGTATTTTCTAATAGGTGACGTCCACGTGGCATACTGCTCAACACCTAAACCATGATGAGGTTGTGGCACGTGAGAAATATTGGCGTAGTTTTGAAACTTACGAAGTCGAGCTGCAAAGTAATTGTCGCTGCGAGAGGTTAACTCACGCTGCAGTTGACAAAAACCTATGGTGGTTAACAAATGCTCTTTGCTATAAATATATCCATGTTCGCGTAGCAACACCGATAACTTAGCGACTTTTTCAGGGTCAAAACCAGGGTGAGTATTAAATATGCCATTATTGCAATGTTTGCTTAACAATGCGCCGCCACAAAAGTTGGCTAACAACATCGACTCTTCCACCATATTATGAGCGATAGTATGGTGCTGCACATCGACTGATTCAAGGCGCTGATTATCATCTAAACGTAGGCGATAATCAGGTTGCTGATCAAAAAGTTGGGTGTTTTTGGCGCGCCAAAAGCTGCGGGCCAATGCTAGTGCATTAAGATCTTGTAACGCTTGGGCTAAAGGAGCGGGCGCTTGCCACTGCCCGCACTTGTTAATGAAACCACTCACTTGTTGGTAGCTTAATTTGGCGCTAGATTTTATCCATGCCAAACTAAACTCACCGTCATTAAGCATTTTACCACGGGCATTAATGTGCATAGTACATATTAAGACCGCGCGTTTTTCACCTTCACGCAGCGAACATAAATCATCGCTCAGACTCTCAGGCAACATGGTAATCGTTTGCCCAGGCAGGTAATGGGTGTAACCACGAGATTTGGCTTCAACATCAATATCACTGCCGTGACTAATATAAGCGGCAGGATCGGCAATAGCGACTTGTAAGTGCCAATCACCGTTACTTGTTTGACTAATGCTTATCGCATCATCCATATCACGAGTCGTCTCACCATCGATGGTAAAAAATAGCGCTGATGTTAAATCTTCTCTATTTAGGTCCGACTCATGCAATGAGCAAGTAGCGTGATTGCTTGGCGAGGTGATTGCTAAGCTCGCCCCTTGTAAATTGTGTTTAGCGAGAGTGACTAGCCATGGCGTGTTTTGATCATCGGCGCTTGCCACCAGTTGTTCTATTTGTGCACTAAACGGTGCGCTGTTACCTGAGGTTGCCGCTGGTTCCTTTAACGGATGATTAGCTAATGAAGCAAGCACATAGTCGCCATCGTTAGCGGTTATGTTCTTTGCAAGGCTTGCAGCAATAGGTGCGCCTTTATAAGGCGCAGGAGGAGTAAGCACTAGCTTGTTCTTTTTGCTGGCAATGCGTGCAATGAAACGCGTTAACGCGGGTAACACTAATTTTGTCGGCTCGGCTTGCTCTTTGCCTTTGTCGGTAACAATCACCGCTTCGACAATATCACCGTGCATCACTTTTTTCATTTGCGGCGGTGTTATAAAGTAGCTTTTTCCTTTGTCTGTTTCCAAAAAACCGTAACTTTTGTCGGTCGCTTTAACTTTGCCTTCGACTCTAGGTAAGTCTTGTTGGATATTTTTCTTCAATTGCGCTAACAGGGCGTTATCTTTGAACATTGCCATTTCTCTAAATTTTGATGGCGTGACTATAGGCGAAGTCATACCCATAATCAATGAAGATGCAGGTTTTGTAACGCTCTAAAATCTATCTACTTCGTTGCGTTCAATCACACACGCGTCTTGCATATCGAATTTTATATCATTTACAAATTCCAGAATTTCCAATGAACACGGGAATATACCCAAAATCATTGGAATTGCAGTGCAGGTTTTCAGTTCCAGACAAAACCTAAGTACCTACATCACTGCTTTAGCTGACTTCCTTATGCCACTGGCATAAGGGTTCTGCTT
>JABSRV010000154.1 GCA_013214905.1 Psychrobium sp.
TGATCGGTTTTGTTATAAAGGCAAAATCAAACACGCAACCGGAAATTTTGATCGCTTTTGTTATGAAGTCAAAATCAAGCACCGAGTCCCACCAGAGTTCTTCTGTTCCTGTACAGTTCCGGAAAGAGAAGGATTAAGACAGTGAACATCCTTGTGACTCGCGTTTCTGAGCTACAAATTCGTTTTGAAACATTTTAAGGTAGCATTTTGACAATTTAAAACAAATTTGCATTTTGAGTTTAAAACTCAAATTTTGAGAGTATTACCACTAATATTATTTGGTCTATTAACCGGTTGTGTCACGGTGCCGCAACCTTATGATTACAGTGCATTGCGAGAAGAAGCGCCGCGTTCTATATTAGTGATAGCGCCCGTTAATAACAGTATCGAAGTGGACGCTTCTTATACGTATTTGTCGACCATATCAGAGCCGCTGGCGGAGAAAGGTTATTATGTTTTCCCAGTATCGGTCATTGACACGTTTTTAAAATCAAACGGTTTACCAACACCCGCTGAAATGAACGGCATTGGTTTAGACAAGATTCGTCAGCACATAGGCGCTGATGCGGTGCTTTATGTCACGCTCAATGAATGGGGACAAAAATTTAACGTATTCTCTTCACATACAGTGGTAAAAGGACAGGTTAAACTAGTCTCTACCAAGACTGGAAATACGCTTTGGCAAGCACCACTGTATGGAGTCGATAATGACAATAATAACGTTAATCACGGGTTATTAGGCGCTCTAATAAGTGCAGTGGCGACACAAATTATTGGCTCAATTAGTGACAATACGCCCCGAGTCGCAAGGCAGGCCAATCACAATGCGTTAAATGCAAGAGAAAGAGGGCTATTGCCCGGCCCTTATTATATGCGTAAAAACGTGAAAAATTAATGCCGATATGAATATCAATTGTGTATTTTTATTTAAACCTCGACTATATCTGTAGTCGAGGTTTTTCGTTTTTTTCGTTTTTACCGTTGACCAGGTCGAAAATCATGGCACAAATGGTCTATAGCTACTTAAGTAAAGCAAATAATACCTGTACTATATATTGTTAGGAGAAGAGTATCCGTCAATAGATAATGGTAGCACTGATTGTATTACTGTCAGGATGTTCAACGTCTGGACCGTATTTTTATCCGTCAGTGCATTCAAACAACCCTAAAACTGTTTTGATTTTTGTTGGGGCCGCACTAATCATTGGTAAATTGCAGGGGCCTTGTAATTATAGCCATCCAGAAGATCAAAAATTATGGCTTAAAGCGCAACAAGATAAAGTGAATGAAAAATAAAAATCTCGTGGCGGTGATGACATAGTGCCCAAAGAATCAGTTTAATAATGAAGTATGAACCATGGACTCAATAAATATGGAAATGAACCCACTAAAAGTATCACTAATGCTTATCTTCTCCACACTAGTGGTTGGTTGTCAGTCAACTGAAAATATTAAAACTAGGCCCAAGGCGTTAAAGACGGATGTGTCTATTGAGTTGTTTATGAGGACATGTGTCGTTGGTAGAGAAAGCACCGCCGCCTTAACTCAATCAGCTTATCGTATAGGGTTTAAGAAAGCGCCAGCGCAATTAGCGAATATATATTTGAATGGACACGTTGGACAAGCATGGTTTCTTAGTCACGCTAGTGGCGAATTTGGGTTAATGTTGTTAGAAAATAATTTATGTTCTTTATTTATCCATCAAGGTGATCCTGACACGATACAAACCGGTATGGAATCTTGGCTTCCACAAAAAGACAGCGGTTTTAGTTATCAAAAATCGTTAGTCTCTTCCATTAAGCAAAAAACCACGACCTCATATACATTGCATCACAAAAATAGAGCGCTTGAGCGATGGGTAATTACGGTTAACCGAGAGCCAGTGACAAATCTGGTCGCCGTGATGTCTTATTATGGCGAGCGGTATAATAAACAGTAAGCTGCATTATAACTAACAACAAAA
Organism: Psychrobium sp.; assembly: GCA_013214905.1. Taxonomy (GTDB): domain Bacteria; phylum Pseudomonadota; class Gammaproteobacteria; order Enterobacterales; family Psychrobiaceae; genus Psychrobium. Next base: position 1,964 of record JABSRV010000154.1, read on the forward strand.
ATAAGGAAGTTGATGAGATTTTTAATATTAGCCTGAGCTTATTATCACTCAATTGCGTGGCCGAGCAAGAGCGCATATCCACTGATAAATACAGACTTGGTATTGGCACGGGTACTGTATATAGCAGACTAGGCTTAAACTATGCCAAAGTAACAGAGCATGACATGATATATGTGTCAGTTGGCTGCGTAGGTTACAGTTCTTCACATGGCGCAGCGTGTTGAGATGGCGTTGGTTGGATTAAAACGGATATATTTAGTGCCAACGGCACCAAGCACGGACTTGGGCTCTATGCGGGCATTGTTTATACGGATAGCTATACGCCGCAACCTTTTCATCGGTATTCAAAACCAGTACAAGACATCGTGTATGGACTTGCCATCACTTACACCTATTTTACTAATAGCATCAATCAATCTGGTTTGAATTTTGGGTCATCATTTTACATAATGGATGACCATAGTGATTCTATCGGTGGGTTCGGGTTACAAATGGGTTATCAATTTTAGGTGCATGAATAACCTTTTGGGGTGAATTAAGCCAGCGGTAAATCACTTGCTAAGCCTGATTTTTAAATCACTATCCTTGCCGACACCGCCATAGCTAAGTAAGCTATGGCGGTGTTTTATTTATAAAGACTGCTCATGTTGCTACCACTAGTTACCCATCCTCATTACAGTTATCAGTTTAACGATAATCATCGTTTCCCCATGCAAAAATTCAAATTGTTGCAGCAATACCTTACGCAGCAAGGCATTTGTACAAAAAGTAATACGTTCCGTCCTGGCTCTGCGAAACTCAAACTATTAGAAACGGCACATTGTCCTAATTATTTGCACAAGTTAATCAACAATGAATTAAACAATAAGGAATTGCGCAGAATGGGCCTGCCATGGAGCGAGGATTTGCTGCGGCGTACATTAATTTCTCCGGTCGGTACTTTACTTACCTGCCAATTGGCCTTAAAGCACGGCATTGCGTGTCATTTAGCGGGCGGTACACATCATGCTCATTATGACTTTGGCTCTGGTTTTTGCATGCTCAACGATTTAGCCATTGCCGCTAATAGCCTTATCGCCCAAGGTAAGGTGAGCAAAGTGCTTATTTTTGATGTCGACGTGCATCAAGGCGATGGCACCGCACAGATATTGGCAAATCAGCCCAAAGTATTTACCTGCTCGGTGCATTGCGAGAAAAACTTCCCGGCACGAAAGGCGCAAAGCGATTTAGATATTAATATACCCGTTGGTGCTAACGATGAGACTTATCTACAAATGATGAGTGATGGTTTCGAGCAGGCGTTGTTATTAGCCCAACCCGATTTTGTTATTTATGACGCCGGTGTCGATGTGTTTTGTGATGATCCACTTGGCCTCATTGACGTATCGACTGAGGGCATCCGTCAACGAGATAAATACGTACTAAAACGTTGCCTTGAGCTTGGTATTCCAGTGGCTACCGTTATAGGGGGCGGATATGACAAAGATGAAATGGCACTGGCAAAACGACATGCTATTGCCGTTGAGCAAGCTTATCTATTAAAAAAGAACTATTTGGGTTAATTAGTTAGCGGTAACGGTTATTGAATCACAAAATCGCAGTTTTGATTTGCGTTTATCCGGTCAATCGCTACAATTGCCGCATTATTGAAATTGGTGAGAAACCCCATGAACAGAAAACGTAAAATGAATGAGATCTTAAATAAAAAGATCAAGAAAATGAACGCAAAAAAGGCTCATAACAATAAGCCTAAATACATTTCAAAAGCCGTTCGAGCAGCAATGGAAATTGCAGAGCAAGAAGGTAATGTAGTCACTGAAGTGAATGAAAGCAACAATGATTAAAATGATTGTACGTTTGTTAGCGATAGCTTTGTTGTTTCTGGGGAATATACACATAGTAAATGCTCAGAGACTGACGCTTAGCGCACAGAAATTAACCGATAATACAGGTTTGAAATATATCGGTTATACAGTGCCTAATCAGTCGCTAACGACTTATTTGGCGCAAATGAAAGATTATTTAGAAAACGATGCAAAGATAAATCATTTTCAAGCTTTTAGAGCCGCTCAAATAAAGCGCGATCATGCTAGCTTTCACATCACACTTATCAACCCTTATGAATATCCAGACGTCGCAAAAATTGATGTGAGTGAATTACCTCAACTAACGTTTGAGTTATTAGGGGTAGGGCAAGCGCAAAAACAATCAAGTCGGTCGTTTTTTGTTGTCGCAAAGTCGAGCGCGGCGCAAAAAATACGCCACCGCTTTAACCTCGCTGATAAAGACTTGCATATCACGTTAGGGTTTAAGCCTACTGATGTGTTTGGGGTTGATAAGAGTGAGTTGTCCTTGATCACTGCACATAAAAAATAACGGATTAGCTGGCGAGTTTGATCGCCTCTTTACAATGGGCGGCTTTGACGCAGTTTCGGCCAGAGTTTTTTGCGCGATACAAACAGTCATCGGCAGCTCTTAGCCACTGATTTGGCGTAAAGTCTTGATTACATTCGCTAACACCGATACTGACCGTAATACATTTTTTTGTATTATCGATACAAAGAGTGGCTAACTCCTTACGCCATTTGTCAGCAAAGGCAACCGCTTCTGGCAACGCGGTGTTTGGCATGACCAATAAAAATTCTTCACCGCCCATTCTAAAGAGCGCATCGCCATCTTGCATCACATGTTTACTTATGGTGGTTAAATCTTTCAATACTTGATCACCAACCTGGTGGCCATATATGTCGTTAACCTGCTTAAAATGGTCAATATCCAATATTAACAAACTGAACGTTTCCCCTAAATTGTGATTCTTCAAGCAAAGCTCTAAATAACGCCTGTTATTAGCACCTGTTAGTGCATCCGTTGTGGCCAGTTCAAAGAGTTGCTGACGCAAGCGATTTACAGTGTTGATCACAATATTGGACATAATAATCACCGATACGATACAACCTACATAACGATAAAGAAACAAATACTCACCCAGATATAAAAACCAGGCTATTAGCGGTAATACCGTGCATGCCACCATGGCATAGGCCATAGAGCGCGACGTGAGAAAGAAACAGCCAGACAATACGGGCACTGTCCAAAAGGCTGCTGAGGGTTGGGTATAGTAAACCAATAGAATTAAGGTTAAGCATAAACAAATTGGTGGGTAAACCGATGATACAGATAAAATAGTATTCGGTTGTATTTTGTTTTTTAGCTGAAGAACCTGCAAACAACCAGATAATATAAATAACAAGCCGCTGAGAATAATGGGGTATAACCCTTTCATTACCGCATGTATAAATAAAGGAACGTACAATATTACAACCAGCATAAAAACCTTGGTGGCGGCTGCTTCGGCAATTGGCGGCGCTTTACCGCTAAGAAAATTGGTCAGAGCATGCTCATCCATAAATATTACGCTCGTGTTATTGGCAATGCCATTAAGGCTGGAAAATCAAAGTTTAATAATTAGTAACAAACTTTAGCCAATAAATCCATACAATATTTAAGCGACTAAAAACCTCAATGATTAGTATTCGTTAATGTCTACTTGTTACCTCGAATACCTGTGTCAGCAAACTATGTATTAGCCAGTAAGTTTCGGTGATATTTAGAGCGTATTGCATGTCTTTTGTTCGGTTGATTAACGATAACAATCAATAGATTAAATAATTAACATATCAACTTGCATTCAACAAAATATTGTATATTATACACAGCGCTGGAGAGATGGCAGAGTGGTCGAATGCACCGGTCTTGAAAACCGGCATGGGTTTATAGCCCATCTAGGGTTCAAATCCCTATCTCTCCGCCACTAATTTAAAACAGATAAGCCGTTAATTTTTAATAGAAATTAGCGGCTTTTTTGTGCCTCGATGACTCCAGCGCAAAGAGAGATAGTTCACCAGTCAATTCAAGCTCTAGAGACTGAAATCAGTTCCGATGAACTTATTCAGCCTCTTTTTGACCTATCATCACAATGCCCGCATTGCGAATCCGCTCAATTGAAAAAATGGGGTAAGTCAGGGGCGATACAAAGATACCGCTGTAAAGCTTGTCATAAAACCTTTAACAACAAGACTAATACACCATTCTCTCGATTACATAAGTCTCACCTGTGGGAAGGCTATGCGCATTGTATGCAATTAAAATTAACCCTAAGAGAAGCTGCCGAGGTTTGTGGTATTAACCTTAAAACGGCTTTCTTATGGCGACATCGTTTTCTGGTTGCTCAAGCGGGTAAAAATGACCATAAGCTATCGGGAATTATTGAAGTTGATGAGTTTTTTCTGGCTTACTCAGAAAAAGGTTCGAACGCTTTAACGGATCAGCATCAACCCAGAAAGCGAGGGGGAGACATTGATAAGCGAACCAAGGAAGGTCAAGTAGCCGTTCTGTTATCGATAGATCGCAGTAATCATATGATTAATCCTATGTGGAGATTGCCAAACAAAAACATTGTGACCACAAGCGGTTAATCAATGGCCAAATCAGAGTAATAGATGAGGTGTACCATATCCAAACGGTGAATGGAGCGATAGCCAACTTTAAAGGCTGGGTTAACGGAAAAATGAAAGGTGTGGCAACGAAGTCTTTATTTAATTATCTTGCGTGGTTCAGGGAAAGTAACGCAAAGCTAGATAAACGACAAATATTAGTCGCCGCTTACGGGTGACAACAGTATTTTGGAACAGCGCAACCTTTTTAGATCCCCCAACTGTACGTATCACACCCGCATCTGTTTGCCTAAATGTCTGAGGGATCGTGGTTTTCCATTTGATTTTAAAGTATCACTGCTTACCAAAACTCGAGCTGTTGCAGTAACTTGTAACTTTCCCATTGGACAAGCTATCAAAGTATTACTCGATAACGTGGCTATTGAAACTGATTTTGAAGAATTCAAACCGTTTATTGATCGAGCAATTGGGAGCAAAATTTGGTTCTGGTGGTTCTGTTGATGCTCTTATCGTGCCTATTCGAGCTCAGAGTGCAGATAACTCAATAGAAAGAAACGTGAGCGATGAAAAACAATAGATGAGAGAGGGATTAAGCTAAACATTGCGCTAGATAATTTCATTACTTCAAAACAAAAAGAGAATATATGCCCACTGACGGTAGAGTAACTCAGGCAGCGAGTTATGCACTTTATTGATAAGTACGAGCGTGAACTTAGTTAATCGTGTGACAAGCGCTCACGCGTTGATCTATCGTGACTTGTTACTATCTCAAGGTCGGAGTCATAAAACGAACAAAGAGTATCTTGCAGCGGTTTCCCAATTTATGAAATGGTACCGCTTGATGAGATATAACCAAGAGAACCCATTTAATGAAGTTAAATTAAGGAGCCAAGAGGCCGCCAGCGATGGCAGAACGACGAAATAGCAACATTAGTTAATTCAGCAATCTATAAAGACAAGGATGATGAATTTAAGTGGGCAACGTTGTTGATATTATACCACGGGTGTGGACCAGCTGAAGCTTGTCAGTTGCGAGTTAGCGATGTAAAACTTGAGCGTGGTATTTTGTGTATCAATATTACTGATGCTGGTACCCAGCAACGCTTAAAAAATCAACATTAAAAACGCTTAGTTCCAATCCATAAACATCTGCTCAAAAGTGGTTTATTGCATTTATTGATCGTATGAAGTGTAATAAATCAGTACAACTATTCACATATCGCCCTGATAACAAAAATGAAGATTGGTCTCGTCAATACTGTCAGCAATTAGGTCGGCTGCAAACAAAAGTTGGAATGAAAGTTTCTGAACGTCCCAACGCATACGGCTTTAGGCACACGTTGATTGATGAACTTAAACAAATGAAAATCGATAAAAATATTGCTGCTCAAATTGTTGGACATAAGCTTAAAAATCACTTATGGGCGATATGGTAAGAAATACTCAGTTTAGTTATTAGAAAAAAATTAAACATGGTTGAATACAATTTAAAGAGCTTTGAAAAGGTCGGATAGGATTTTTATTTGTCTTGGTCTTAAGGTCGTGATTATCTACAGGCTCCTATGACCCGGTTCTATCTCGCTTTCGCGAAAAAGCGCCAAGAACTACGTTTTAAAATATTTATTAATATAGCCATACTTTTTCTAATGAGACTTGAACCAAACTTCCCTTAGGTTTCGCTAAATTAATCGAGCGACTCATTTGTTGGTACAGGGATAGTATAAAGC
>JABSRV010000155.1 GCA_013214905.1 Psychrobium sp.
TCTTCCCCTCAGACGGGGCGACTCTGCTTTCTTTCAAGCAGATGGGTTTGCTGGCTTCGCCGAGCAAACATAAAAAAGCCGACGTAAGTCGGCTTTTTACTTTATAGCGTCACCACCACTTTTCCAAACTGACGGTTGCTCTCCATGTACTGATAAGCTTTGACCACTTCTTGCAATGTCCAAACAGAGTCAATAACCGGTCTTAATTTTCCCTGCTCAATACTTTCACCAATAAAATCAATAGCAAGTTTTAACAATTTAGGTTGCGTGACAAAGTTAAACATCGAATAAGGATAGATTGTTGCGTTTTTCCTGACCATTTTAACCAAATCAATCACCGTTTCCTCACCAGACAGCAAACCATAAATCAATACTTTGGCGTTAACGGCCAAGGCGTCTAAATATTTATTATGGAACTGCCCACCAATCGGATCATAAACAAAGTCAATCCCATCCCCTTCAGTGATCGCTAATAACTGCTCCGCTAAATCATCAGCTTGAGTATCTACAATGTAATCAACACCACATTGCTCAAGCTGAATTTTTTTGCTATTACCACGACTAGCAGCAATGACATGGCAACCGATTAATTTTGCAATGGCGATGGCACCCAATCCCGCGCTACTAGAAGCTGCAGGAATAAAGACCCAGCTGTTTTTATCAATCTTTCCCACAACATTCAATGCAAAATAAGCGGTTAAATATTGCATCCACACCGCGCAAGCCTGCTGGCTATTTAATTCTGCAGGCCACGTAACAAGATATTGCTGCGGTAATATCGCCCAAGATCCCTGCACCCCATAATTTTTATTATCAAATGGCAATGAGCTGACTTTATCTCCAACCTTAAATCGTGTTACTTTTGGACCAACAGCACGAACGATACCAGCCATTTCAGAACCAACACGTGATGGTAACTGCGGGACACTATAATGGTGTCCGCGGATAAACAAGCAATCAGCGCGATTAAGAGAAAAACTCAACACTTCCACCAAAACTTGACTATCTATTGGTATCGGCGCTGGCATTGATACTAGGCCTAATACACTAGGATCACCTAATTGATCAAAGACGACAACTAAATCATTCATTATTAGCACCCAGTTTTGATTGTTCATATCTTGGACTAGAAAACTTAAGGACTAAAAAGACCACTGTCGAACATATAATCGTATCTAACGTCGCGATACCAGTAATTGAGAACCAACCTAAATAACTAATAAATCCCATCGAACAGCCAGTAAACCAAGCAATCATTGCATGCCAGTTAATATTAACCACTTGAGAATTTTCGCGATCAAAAAGCCACTGCAGACAATAAATAGCACCAATAGGTGGAATGCAAATACCGAGCAGAATTAAAAAGTCGATAAAGTATTGTTGCACATCACTAAAAGCGATAAGTGTGCCGACCAGCGCCACCGCGATATTAAAATGTAACAAAGATATTTTCGGCGCGATGGTATTAAGCGATAAACTCGCCGAATAAAGACACAGTACGTTAGACGACCAAGATGATAGTAATAATAATAAAAAGGCCGGTACACCAATACCAATATTAAGCATAATTAAGATCAGATCGGTTTGACCAGAAATCACAGCAGGTATGCTAACCATTGCTAAAACTAACGGAAAGCTCAATCCTAACGCTAATGTCGCCGCCAGTGAACCTCTTTTAGGCTTAGCTGCAAACCTTGAATAATCAGGTTGAATCACTGCGCCGGCAATATAAGCACCCACCACCGCAGAAATAGCCTGCAATAATGTCAGCTCGCCATTTGTCTGCCACAATCGCTGTTGCTCTGGCGAGTCAACAGACAAAAACACCGCATAAGCAATAAAACACACCATTAATGGCACCAAATACAATGCCAGTTTATCAATGCCCTTAAAACCCTTTAAGGAAACCCACAACATCAACAAACTGCCGATAACCATATATAAGTTCACCGGTAAGTCGATGTCAAAACTTTGCAAGACCATAGATGTAGCTTGACCAAACATTTTACAATTAATGCCATACCAACCGGCTAATGTCAGCGCAATAATCGCATTTGACAACTTTGCGCCAGACTTGCCAAAAGCAAACTCGGATAACTTATAAGTCGACAATCGGCTATGCCCTCCTACCCAACTGGTACAAAACATGATTGCGCCCAAGATAAACGCACCGGCGAAAAATGCCTTCAGCGCATCAACAAATCCTAATTTGTTACCAAGCTGTGCCGCCATTAAAAATGCCGGTATAGCGATGGTGCCACCGACAATAATCAACGCGATATTGAGCGATGACTTAGTTTGCGCTTGTGGCACTTTTTGTTGGCTAAAGTCATTACTGGGTAATTTACTCATAGCCATAAACCTTCTTCGCATAATCCACACTGACATAACCATTTTTTATGTCATCAAGGATAGCTTGCTTTGCCCGTTTTTTAGGATTGCCGTAACCCGCGCCATTAGCAGTGATCACTCGAACAATATCGCCAGTATTAACCACCACTTCAGACGACATAGTATGACGTTCAGTTGACCCATCACTGCGAATAACTTCGATACGATTAAAGGTGCCAGCCTCTCCACCATGTAGACCCCAAGGCGGTACTTCGGCACGAGTATAAGCACAGGTTAAAAAGCTATTATCATTGCGAATAATATAGTCAAGTGTAATGCCTTTACCGCCACGGAACTCCCCGGCGCCACCGTCTTCATCATTAAGAGAGAACTGACCAACAGTCACACCATAGCGGGTTTCGGCTACTTCGGCGGGACAATTAAAGGTATCACCATGCAAAGCACAAAACATCGCGTTAGTACCGTCAAACCCTGGGCCAGCTCCCCAACCACCAATTTCAGGTTCAATAATCGAGTAGTGGCGACCAGTATCAGGGTGTATTCCACCCATAATAGTCGCGCAAATCGATGAAAAACTACCTGCTGGCATATCATCAGCTATTTGCTCGGCCAAGCAGCGCCATAATAAGTCATTCAGCCTAATCATTGTTTCAAAATATATACCAACAGCCCCAGGCTCTTGCACATCATAAATTGTGCCAGCCTTGGTCGTGACATTCATCGGACGAAAGCAGCCACCATTGGCAACACTTTTGTCTTTAATTAAGCCCATTAATGCCATTTGACAGGCCAGCAATGTACCGTCGCGAGACAAGTTAATTGGACTCATGCTTTGCTCTGGAGCCTGCGTCAAATCGATAGTCAAATTGGATCCGCTAATTTTCATCGACACATTTAAAATGCTACCATCATCCTGTTTATCCTGAATATGATAGTCACCATCCGGTAATTTAGAGATAGCCTTGCGGGCCATTTTCTCACCAAAATCTAAATATTCACTCACCGCTGTTAGATAAGTAGTGACACCGTATTTTTTAGCAAGCTCCACAATGCGCTTACCACCAACGCGCAACGCTGATACTTGCGCCCATAAATCGCCGCGTAAGAAGTCTGCCATACGCGAATTGGTTAGGATCATATCCATCACACCAGAAACGGGCTGATCATCGACAAAAAGGCGCACTGCCGGAATGCGAATACCTTCTTGAAATATTTCATGAGCGTCTACCGACATAGAGCCAGGCGATTTACCTCCAACATCATTCCAATGGGCAATGTTGGCTGTCCACGCAATTAATTTTTGTTCAAAAAATATAGGTTTAACTAACGCTGTATCGTTTAGGTGGGTCACCCCGCCATAGTAGGGATCATTGCTGGCAAAAATATCACCATCGCTGATCTGCTCGATACCATATTTTTTGATAATGGCTTTAACCGTTTTATCTAACGCCCCAACAAATGCTGGAATACCGGAGCCTGCGCTAGCCAACTCCCCCTTGGCATCAGTGATCGCGGTGCCCATGTCTAGCACTTCGTAAATAATAGGGCTCATGGCGGTTTTACCAATGGTAAAAAACATTTCATCACTGATCGCCCGTAATGAGTTTTGAATGATTTCCAAGGTGATGGGATCATGTTTAATCATCTTAAAGCTCCTTATTATGTAACTGAATAACTAAATTGCCATATTCATCAACATATACATCTTGCTGAGGATGAATGACTACCGTGGTACCCGCTTGCTCAATAATTGCTGGGCCAACAAAATTCATATGTGGCTCCAATAAATCGCCGTTATAAATCACCGCCTGATGACAACCATCAGTTGCATAGTCCACTTCACGCTGCCCCTTAATCGTTTCACTTAATAAACGACCGCTTTGTCTTTGCTTGGCTAATTTAATCTTGCCAATATCACATTTAGCGACTAAATGCAGACCAACAATTTCGATATCAGTGTCTAATCGATAGGTATATTCCTGTTCATATTTAACTTTAAAGTCTTCTTTAATTTTCTCAATCGCGCTGCCGGTAAGTTGCGCAGGTATTGGCACCTCAATAGAATGCTCTTGATTTTGATAGCGAAAACGAGCATAAAACGAAAAGCTTGTTTTGTCTTTAGGTAATTTTTCACGCTCAAATTCCTGTTGTAACTCGTGATGCAGTCGTATCAACTGCTGGTTCAGATCACCAAGCGCCTCTTGGTGCCATGGGCTAAGATAGGTCATGATGCGATCGCGGCGAATATCGGACATCATCATTCCCCAAGCAGAAAAGACGGCTGCTGTTGCTGGAATAATCACTTTTTTGATGCCCAGTTCAGCGGCTAAGGCACAAGCGTGCATCGCGCCACCGCCACCAAAGGCAATCATTGTGAAATCTCGCGGATCGTGACCGCGATTAACCGAGACCAATTTCAATGCATTAACCATATTATTATTGGCGATGCGAATGATGCCCTGTGCCAATTGTTTTTTACTCATTTCAAGACTTTGCGCTAAATCGTCTAAGGCAATATCGACTTGCCCCATATCCGCCTGAACATCACCGCCGCAAAAGAAGTCTGGATTGATACGGCCTAACGCCAAGTTAGCATCCGTGGTGGTGGCTTGTGTTCCCCCCTTGCCATAGGCAACAGGGCCTGGAGCGGCACCGGCACTTTGCGGTCCAACATGCAATTTTGAAAATTCATCGACCCACGCGATTGAACCACCACCATTGCCAATTTCAACCAAATCCACCACTGGGATCATAATCGGATATCCAGCACTGGTTTGCGTGCGTTCGATATAATAATCCGATGAAATGGGCACTTGACCATCACTAATCAACGCACACTTGGCCGTTGTGCCACCAATATCCAAAGCAATAATATTGGGCTCATCGATGATTCGCCCTAACTCTGCAGCGCCCCAAAACCCACTAGCGGGGCCAGATTCCACCATGGTTATAGGCACTTGTTTGGCGTTTTCTAAGGTATCAACACCACAATTAGACTGCATAATATAAAGCTGGCCGTTAAAATCCTGCTTCTGCAAACCTAAATGCAGGTTTTCAAGATAACGCGAGGCAATAGGTTGCACATAGGCCGACAATACCGTGGTGCTGGTACGTTCAAATTCACGCCATTCTCGAGATATTTGGTGAGAGCAAATCATATCAAAACGGTCGCCGACCAAGCGCTTAATTTCTTGTGCTATAAGTAGTTCATGTTGCGGATTTTTATAGGCATTAATGGTGCAAATAGCTATCGCCTGCACGCCCTCCTTGGTCATCTGTTCCAAGATATCAGCCAAGCCATCAAGCTGTAGCGCCCGATCTATATTCCCCTTATAATCAATGCGTTCATCCAATTCAAAACGTAAGTGTCTAGGCACAAAAGGCCGTGGCTTCTGATAACTTAGATTAAAGAAATCAGGTCGATTGCCGCGTCCAATTTCCAAGACATCACGAAAGCCCTTACTGGTAATCAGGGCCACCTTAGCGCCCTTGCGTTCAGTTAACGCATTGATAACAACCGTTGTGCCATGAGCCATTACATCAATTTCAGCCGCCTTCACCTTAGCCTTGGCCATGACATTTAACACGCCTTGCTCAAAGTTTGGTGGCGTAGTATCACTTTTTGCCGTTTTTAGTACCTGGTTACCATCAACATCTTCACTGAGGTAAACCAAATCGGTAAAGGTACCACCGACATCGGTGGTCACAAAAATTCGTTTTTTCATTATCTTTCCTTTTGCTCGAATGGTTTAAAGAAAACCGCCAACAGCCATGGATATAATTCTTCCAATCGCGATAAATCATGTTCTTTATAGGCACCTGAGTGCGCCAGCATGTTAACGGTGCCTATGACCTGACCATTAAAAACCAATGGCCAGTTAATCACCGCGCCTAACCCTAAACTGTCAATCAATTGATGATCAAAAAACACTTCAGCTAACTCTTCGCTAGTATTGGCAATAAAGCTTTGCTGCTGCCTAATAACCCGCTCGGTCCAAGCGTTATCCTCGATATCCTTCATGCCACCTATGGCATAGCTACTTGTATCTGAACTGTATAAACGTCTTGCTTTATTATTTCCCAAATCAATTAAGCTGAAAGTCAGCAAATCGATGGCAAAGCTTTTTCGTAATTCATTTTCTAGCAACGCAAAGTACTGATTATCTTCGCCCTGCATGCTCGCCTGCCTTAGCGCAATATGTAATGCGCTATTTTTTTTCACACTATTTGGCATGACTTACTCCATGGTCCAACGGAGTTCGACACCGAAGGTTCGCTCCATGCCTGGGTGACTAAAACCGCCTAGTACCCATTCCGCATTGTATTTTTCATTGAGTAGATTCTTGGCCCAGAAATTAACGCTAATGTCCCCTTCGTCATTATTAAAACCGAAGCGTAAATTAAGTAAATTAAAGGCGTCACGGGCGGTGGTATTCGCAGGTTCCCAATATTGCTTGCCACGACGTTCCACATCGACAGTCACCGTGGATAACCAACCAGAAATAATTTCTGAATTATATTGCATGCCTAGGTTGACGGTGTACTCAGGAACATAAGCCGCTTTATTCCCCACATCATCAGGACTTAATGCATAAGCGTTGATTTTGCTACTGGTGACGCCCAAACCGCCATACACATCAAACGAATCGCCGAGCGCCGTTTTAAATTCGAATTCTCCACCGCTTAATTCAACTTCATCAACATTAACTAATACTTGTGCGCCTAATGCGCCGACAAACACAAAATAGTGTTGATTATCAATGGTAGTATTAAATAACGTGGCGTTAAATCTTGTGCCCGCTTGTGGGTACATGCCTTTGATCCCGAACTCGTAGTTGGTACTTTCTTCGGCCTTATAAAGATCGGTTACCCCTTGTAGACCTTGCGTCGCTGCTTTTTCTCCCACGCCACTTTGATTGAAGCCTCCACTGCGAAAGCCTTCTGAATAGTTGCCGTATAGCGACAAATTATCCAATCCGGTGTAGATGTAAGAAATTTTAGGCTGAAATTTGGTGAATTTAGTCTCGCGGACCTGCCCACTATTACTATCGAAACTACTTGGTGCGCGATTAGTTTGCTGGCGTTTGTCGATATCATAGCGCCCAGAAATACTCAGCTCTTGCACCGAATCTATGCTGTAATTAAATTGCAAGAATACGGCGGCAGCACTATTATCATTGTCGTCTGCTAAAAATGTCTGAGTCGGGCTGATAGTGCTATTAGGCAGCGGCGTTTTTTCTATGCGAGCAATGCCTTTGCCTAAATCGAGGCCACTGGTGGTAGAGATATAACGTTCGGTTTGCAAATAATACAAGCCAGCAATCCAACGCAAGTCTTGCTCGCCATCGGAGGTAAAACGCAATTCGACACTGCGAGCCGCTACGTCTAAAAATTGGGTTTGCACGCCATCAAAAACGTTAACGCCAAAAGGAGACGTCGCAGACATGTTGCGGCTATATGGGAATTGATCACCGGCTAAATACTCAGTAACTTGATCCGTTGCCACGATGAATGTAGTGGTGCCCGCATCGGAACTCCAATCTAGCTTCAGTGCACTGGCGCTGATTTCCCGATCATTTTGTCCAAGATTATTGGCTTCTAATTGACTGCTGGTATCATTCGCGTCATTAATGCCAAAAAGCGGCTGATAGATAAAATTAACCGCGCCGCCATC
>JABSRV010000156.1 GCA_013214905.1 Psychrobium sp.
TAACTGCCTCGTCATTTGATCCGAAAGCCATTGAGAAACATTTTTTGGCGGTGACCGTTAATCAGCAAAATGCTCTGGACTTTGGTATTGCCGAAAAAAATATATTTCAAATGTGGGATTGGGTAGGAGGACGATTTTCGTTGTGGTCGGCAATAGGTTTACCCATTGCACTTGATTTGGGCTTTGACAAATTTGAGCAGTTGTTGTTGGGCGCTTATGAAATGGATCTTCATTTTAAGCATACACCACTACAGCAAAATATGCCGGTGATCATGGCATTGCTAAGCGTGTGGAATACGACCTTTTTAGGCTACCAATCGCAGGCGATATTGCCTTACGATCAAACGCTGCATATGTTGGCGGCCTATTTACAACAAGCAGAAATGGAATCGAATGGTAAATCGGTGACATGGGACGGCAACCCGGTGGATTATCCAACCGTGCCATCAATTTGGGGCGGGCTGGGCATCAACGGCCAACATGCGTTTTATCAGTATTTACATCAAAGCAATAACGTCGTACCTGCCGATTTTATCGGTTCTATTGCAGCGGTAACCCCGGTAAAAGGACACCATGAAACATTAATGTCTAATTTTTTCGCGCAAACGCAGGCGTTAATGACTGGGGTTGACGAACCACAAGTACGCAGCGACTTAGCGGCAAAAGGGCGTTCACAGGCGTATATTGATAAGTTAGCTCCGCACAAAGTGCACGCTGGCAATAGGCCAACCAATACCTTGTTGTTGCAGCGTATTGATCCCAAAACCTTGGGCAGCCTAATTGCCTTGTATGAGCACAAAATCTTTGTACAAGGCATCGTGTTAGAGATTTGTTCGTTTGATCAATGGGGCGTTGAATTGGGCAAAGGATTGGCGGCGAGCATTCAACAGGAGCTAATATCGCAGACGGTTAATGTAGATCACGATTGCTCGACTCGTCGTTTAATGGCTTACTATCATCAGAATAAATAGGTAAATTATGAGCAATGTACGTTATGTCGCGTTAGATGCATTTCGAGGGCTAACGATTGCCTTAATGATCTTGGTGAATACGCCAGGATCATGGTCTGCTGTTTATTCACCGCTATTGCACGCGGACTGGCATGGTGTGACAGCAACAGATCTTATTTTTCCCTTCTTCTTGTTTATCATTGGTTCGGCGCTCTATTTTTCATTGACTAACTCAAATGCTAAATCTGCTGCAGGGTCGATATTAAAAATTATTAAACGCAGTGCGTTGATTTTTTGCCTCGGTTTGTTATTAAACTGTTACGGGCATGCTGGTGACTTAAGTGAGCTTAGGATCATGGGGGTATTGCAACGCTTAGGTATTGCCTATGGTGTGGCTGCTATCTTGCTAATAGCACTCAAGCCCAAGCCATTACTGTTCTCTAGCTTGGCCATTTTGCTAGTTTATTGGTGGCTGCTGACCACCGTTGGTGATGATGCGTATACATTGACCAGTAATCTAGTTAGAAAGGTTGATTTAACCATTTTTGGCGCCAGTCATCTATACCAAGGTAAAGGGCTAGCATTTGATCCCGAAGGCTTGCTCAGTACGTTGCCTGCGGTGGTTAATATCATCATTGGTTTTGAAGCGACAAAATGGCTCAATCGCGCACGAGATAAAAAACAGGGTATGCGGAATTTAGTGCTTGCCGCCGCTCTAATGATCAGTATTTCATGGTTATGGCAGTTAGTCTTACCGTTGAATAAATCACTGTGGACTAGTTCTTACGTACTATTCTCTTCAGCTTGTGCATTGTTTTTATTAGCATTTTTCATTTGGCTGGTGGATGTCAAAGGTCAAAGAAAATTGGTAGGTCCATTGTTGGTGTATGGCACTAATCCTATGTTTATTTATGTATTGTCTTGGTTATGGGTCTCAACGTACTATTTGATTGAAATCAAACATAAAAACGAATTAATCAATATAAACGATTACTTGTTTCTATTGTTGGAACGGTGGTTTCCTGCCAATTTAGCATCGTTGATCTTTGCGTTATTACATGTGCTTTTGTTTTGGTTTATTTCTAATATTCTTTATAAAAAACAGATAATTATTAAGATTTAATTCACTAATAATTAATGTTTATACAATAAGCTCTAATAGATTGTTATTTTTTTGTAGCAAAAAGTTTAAATAAAGTGTATGGTTTTTATACAACGATATGACAGCGTTGTCATTTGAGAGAAATTAAAATAATTAAATAAACGTGATCAAAGGAAAGCCAATGTCAAAAGTTAATTTTAAGATAAATCTGCTAGCAACCAGTGTTGCGGTCGGTATTAGTAGTCTTGCTGCGATGCCAGCGATGGCTGCAGAAGATACTGATAAAGTAAGCAAGAAGATTGAAGCCATTCAAGTGACCGGTATGCGGGCATCGCAAAAGCAAGCTCTCAACGTCAAACGTTTTGCAAATGCGGTTGTCGATTCAATTTCGGCCGAAGACATCGGTAAATTCCCAGATAAGAATATTGCTGAATCGTTACAGCGTGTTCCTGGCGTAGCGATTGCCCGTAATTTTGCTGGTGAAGGTGGTGCGGTCTCTATTCGTGGTACTAACCCTGAATTAACCAGCGTTACGCTTAACGGTAATTACGTGGCGTCGACAGGTTGGTTCGCCCAACAACCGTTGTCACGTGCATTTAATATGGACATGATGCCAACTGAACTTGTTGCTGGCGTTGATGTGTATAAATCGCCAACCGCGTCACTGGACGAGGGCGGCATTGGTGGCACTATCGTTATGCGTACCCGCAAGCCATTAGATTTAGACTCTAATACCGTATTTTTATCCGCTGAAATGCAAACCAATAGTATAGCTAAAGATAATGGCATGGCGATGACGGGCTTAGCAAGCTGGAAAAATGAGCAAGAAACCTTTGGTATTTTAGGTTTGTTATCAACGGTTGAAACTATCGGTCGTGCCCATAAAGCTGAAAACTATCTGGATGATGGTTGGGCAGGTGCTGGTATTTCTGAATTCAATCAAGATCGTAAACGCGATACGATTGATTTAACGGCTCAATTTGCCCCATCAGAAAACCTAATATTCACTGGTCATTATCTTAAAATAGATTTAGACGCAGGTAATACTAACCAAAATTACCTTTATATTCCAAGTGGTAATGATGCAGTTAGTGGTGCAACGGAATTTTCGCCAGCCAGAGGCAATGCGTTAAATGGTACGGCAACCGCAGGTCCGGGTGATGATACCAATACCCGCCGTGCGAATGTTGACTCACAGGTTATATCTTTTGACGTTGCCTACACTCGTGATACTTATTCGGTGACTGGCACCCTAGGTAAAACAGAGTCTAACGGTGGCAATGGTGGTTCATATAATGGTTTCTGGACTTCGCCACAACCGAATCAAACCATAGAGTTCGATTTTACCCATCGCAATGACATGTTGTTGGTGCCGCACGGTGTCGATCCATCTGATCATAGCGATCAGCGTTTAGTAGGTGGTCGTGTCACAGAGAATGTGCGTAGTGATGAAGAAACTTATGCGCAGATTGATTTTAATTTTGAGGTTGAGTTAGGTTCATTTACCTCTATTCAAACGGGACTGAAATTACGCGATCACGATTTCAATAATTATACCAATACTTGGACCGTTAACCCGGATGCCTACGATTTTGATAAAAATGGTGGTGTTACCAAAGCAACATTTGCGAATGGTACCTTCGAGCATTCAGGCGCAGGTTTGTTAGGCGATAGTCCAACCAACATTGCACGAATTGACGGGGTGGCTTTTGCTAATTACATCGATAAGCATGTGACGGCTAAGGATTTAACTAAGTCGTCTTGGGGATCGGTTAGTGAGAAAACAACCGCCATCTATGTTCAGGGTGATTTTGAAGGTGAAGGTTTCCGCGGTAACGTGGGTTTGCGCTATGTTGAAACAGATGCCTCGGCAAACTTCTACGATCCGGTAGCACTAAACGCCGACGCAAACTCTGACAAACGCGTGACCGAAAAAAATCGATATGCTGATTTCTTACCAAGCGTTAACTTAGCGGTAGACGTCAGTGACGAGCTTATTTTCCGCGCGTCGGCGGCTCGTGTGATGAGTCGTCCTAATTATACCTTCTTGTTACCATCATTTAGTTACGATTCGGTTCGTAATGAAATGTCACGTGGTTCTGTCGATCTTGACCCATATCGCGCAACGCAAATGGATTTGGGTTTGGAATGGTACTTTAACGACGAAGGCTTAGCGTCTGCGTCGATTTTTAGCAAAGACATCCAATCCTTTATTGTTGCAAATGGTCAGCAGTCTGTGCAAAAGGTGAGCGGCGTCGACATTCTGGTACGTTCTCCTTCACAAGGTCTAGGCGGAAAGATCCAAGGTATTGAATTACAGTATCAACAGAACTTTGGTAACTTCGGTGTATTGGTTAACTACACCTATGCTGATGGTTACGGTAAACGCAACGTATTAGATGAAGACGGCAAACTAGTTGGTACTAAAAATGTTGATTTACCGGGTAACTCACGCAACACTTACAACGTTACTGGTTTTTACGAGAACGAGTTGATCTCGACTCGTTTAGCCTATACCTACCGCGATGCCTATTTAGGGCAAAGCACGGGTATTGGTGGCAATGTAGTCTGGGATGCTCATGCATTCTTAGATGGTAGCGTGACATGGCATGTGACAGAAAACATCGATGTATCATTTGATGCGACTAACCTGTTGGGTGAAGTCACTGTGCAACGTCTTGATACCGCATATGACGCGATACGTTTAAGCGCGGATAACGGTAGGAATTTCTTTATCAGAGCATCATACCGCTTATAATTGATGAGTAAGTCAACGTAATTTAAATGAAAGGAAGGCTAACCCCTTCCTTTTATTTAGAAAATTTAATTAAATAAATGGCATGGGTATAGCGGCGTAATTTACTTATGCAGGTCGAGTTTGAATCTGCCGTTTAGTTAATTAAGTTTTTTGTGACAAAGTAGGTATCAGCTTATGGCTAATAAAATGAATGACATATTAATTGTCGGCGGTGGCACGGCAGGTTGGTTAACGGCGGCTATTTTGGCCAAACAGCTCAATGCAAAATCAGCAGACGGTGTCAATATCACCTTAGTGGAGTCACCAAACATTCCTATTTTGGGGGTTGGGGAAGGCACTTGGCCCAATTTACGAGCGACCCTGCAAAAAATTGGTGTTGATGAAGGTGAGTTCATGCGCGAATGTGATGCTACGTTTAAGCAAGGTGCTGAATTTGTTAATTGGGCGCATACGCCTGAGCCCGGTGAACGAGACAGTTATTACCATCCGCTAAATACAGTGTTTCATTCTTCTTATGATTTTAATTTAAGTGCCTATTGGTTAATGGGGCAAGCGCCAACCGATCTTCCCTACGATCTTGCCGTTGCGTCGCAAGCCAGAATTTGTAAGCTGGGATTGGCACCGAAAAAAATTACTACTCCTGCTTATGCCGCCCTGCAAGAATATTCTTATCACTTAAATGCCAACAAGTTTGCCGCTTTCTTAGCCAAGCACTGCATCGAGAAATTGGCCGTTAAACACATTAAGGCCAATGTGACTGGGGTTAATTTAAGTGACGATGGTTTTATTGAATCCGTTGATACCGATCTTGATGCGCAGCCACGAATAAGTGCTGATTTTTTTATAGACAGTAGCGGCAGCAATGCGGTGTTGATTGAAAAAGCCTTGGGCATCGATTGGCATGACATTGATGATGTTATATTTAATGACACCGCATTAGCGATGCAGGTGCCATATGCAACGCCCGATTGCGACATTGCAACCCATACTATTGCCACCGCGCAACCCGCAGGGTGGATATGGGATATAGGTCTGCATAATAGACGTGGTGTTGGCCATGTGTATTCGAGTCAACATATGGATGATCAGGAAGCCGAAAAGTTATTGCGTGAATATATTGGCGAAGAAGCTGCAGGACTGAGTGCGCGTAAAATTAAACTTCGCTTGGGTTATCGCAATAAATTTTGGCATAAAAACTGTGTTGCCATTGGCATGTCTGCGAGTTTTGTTGAGCCGCTGGAGGCATCGGCAATTTATCTGTTTGATGCAGCAGCAAACATGATTGCCGACCAGTTTCCGCGTAACCGTGCGGCATTGCCACATGTCGAGCGTAAGTTTAACCAGTCCTTTAAAATGCGCATGGAGCGAACCATTGATTTTATTAAACTGCACTATTGTGTTTCACAACGACGTGATACGCAGTATTGGCGCGATAATTGTGATCCTAAATCGATACCAGAAAGTCTGCAATGGCGTCTAAACCATTGGCAAACGCACCCGCCAACAAAGTATGATTTTGATAACGCGTGGGAACCGTTTAATTTAGACAGTTATTTATACGTACTATATGGCATGCGCTATCAAACCGATTTATCAGATAATAACTCGGCATTTAATCAGGATGACGTAGCGCAAAAAATGTTTGCCGAGGTTGACCGAATCACCGACGCTTTAACTAAAACGTTGCCGTCACAACGCGAATTAATTGAAAAAGTCTATCGATACGGCTTTAGCAAAGTTTAATAGGATATTTTATGTCAGAGCAACAGATTGATCAGGTGCTTATTGTTGGTGGTGGTACGGCAGGGTGGTTAACCGCCGCTAAACTGGCGAAACACCTAGACTGTCAGGCGAAAAATTCGGTGCAAGTCACCTTAGTTGAATCACCTGATATTCCAACTATTGGTGTCGGTGAGGGCACTTGGCCTACCATGCGAAAAACGCTAGCCGAGCTTGGCAATGAAGAAAGCGAATTTATTAACTATTGCCATGCTTCACTTAAACAAGGTACTAGATTTGTTAATTGGAAAGCAGCGCCGCAAGCCGGTGTAGAAAATCAGTATTACCATTTATTTACCTCGGTATCTGAGGCCGCTGAGTTTAACTTAGCGCCTTACTGGCTCTTGGGTGATAAAGAATGCAGTTACGCGCAAGCAATTAGCGCGCAATATCGACTTTGTGAGCTGGGTTTAGCACCGAAAAACATGCTTAATAAGCCCTATGAAGGCATGCAAAATTATGCTTATCATTTGGACGCTGGGAAGTTTGCCGTACTATTAAAGAAATTTACTATCGAAAAGCTTGGCGTTAAATTTTTGTCGGCTAATGTAAGCAAAGTAAACTTAGATGCTCAAGGGTATATCGCATCGGTTGATACCGATATAGGACAGCGGCTAAGTGCTGACTTTTTTGTTGATTGCAGTGGGTTTCGAAGTTTGTTGCTTGGTGACGCGCTTAAGGTGCCATTTAAAAGTATTCAAGATACATTACTGACCGATCATGCGATTGCAATTCAAGTGCCTTATGATGACGACCAGCAAGATATTGCCAGCTGCACTATGTCAACCGCACAAGAGGCGGGGTGGATTTGGGATATTGGCTTGTCCAACCGTCGCGGCACCGGCTATGTTTATTGTTCAAAATTTGTCGATCATGCCACCGCCGAGCAAACATTACGTGACTATATCGGCCCCGCAGCTCAAGGGCTAGACGCGCGATTGATTAAGATGAATTGTGGTTATCGTGAAAAGTTTTGTGTAAAGAATTGTTTGGCAATTGGCTTATCGGCTGCATTTGTTGAACCCTTGGAAGCATCGGCCATTTTCTTAATCGAAGCTTCTGCCAATATGCTATGTGATCTATTTCCACGACATCGCGATTCGCTGGTAAACTTTGAAACGAAGTTTAATCAATCGTTTAATTTCAGATGGAATAAAACCATTGATTTCATCAAAATGCATTACTTTTTGTCACAACGAAGTGAACCTTTTTGGCTGGCAAATAAAGAATTGAGTACCGTGCCAGACAG
Source organism: Psychrobium sp. (assembly GCA_013214905.1). GTDB lineage: Bacteria > Pseudomonadota > Gammaproteobacteria > Enterobacterales > Psychrobiaceae > Psychrobium. The sequence continues at coordinate 7,839 of JABSRV010000156.1, forward strand.
TTTATTAACGTCATTAGCGCAGTGGAAATATCACCCCATTAGTAAATATGACTTTAGCAATGTATTTGAACCATTTCCACAAGAGAGCTATCAATATGTGCTGTATGGTATGGGATTTGACCAACAGCTTGCCTATAACGCATCGTCGTTTAATCAACAC
>JABSRV010000157.1 GCA_013214905.1 Psychrobium sp.
GCCTGCAGTGTTCGTGACTATGTGCCACCTTTGAATTCAGCTAAATCTAATCCTTTAAAATCCTGTGAAATCACAGAAAATGCCGATACTACACGCCCTTTAGCTAGCAAAGCTTAATCCCTAGCGGGTAACCACTCTGTTGAGTCAAAAATGTTCCTTACTTTTACAGTAGAGCGCTTGGCTGGTTACACCTTAACAATACGTGCCTTCTTTTTGACTATCAAGTTTTATTTGACGTTTTTTTGACGATGATGTTTTCCTGACTGCATTATAAGGTTGCTATTTTTTATTATTCAATGACTATCTACAACGATAATCATTCAGAAACAAAAAAAAGATGATTTGGTACAGATACTTAATAATTCACTGATAATATCAGAGAATAGAGATGACGATGATGGTATTAAAAGGAAGAGTTTTAATGTGTATTTAATGTCACTTATATTTGACAACAACGCTTAATATTTTGCACGCTTATCGAAAAAGACAGTATTAACTGTTTTTTGCGATAAGCGGATAGATACGCCTTAACCAATGTGAATGCATCATTTCTGCATTTTCGATGATTATGGGTAAACTAACTGCCAGCAGCAAAAATATTTTCTAATGATAGGCCCTGACTAATTAAGATATCTTGCATGCGTTTTAACGCTGTTACCTGAATTTGACGAACGCGCTCGCGTGTAAGACCAATATCTCTACCAACGGCTTCAAGCGTCGCAGGTTCATGTCCTAACAAACCAAAGCGACGAGACAAGACCTCTCTTTGTTTAGTATTTAATTCATTTAACCAACGCTCGATGCTCGTGTTCATATCATCTTTAATCACCGATTCTTCCGGCGCATAATTACCTTCAGCCGCAATAATATCAAGTAGGCCTTTATCATTATCACCACTGAAAGGGTTATCCACTGATGTTACTTTTTCATTGAGCTTAAGCATCTTACTTACATCGGCAATTGGCTTGTCTAGCTTAAGTGCAATATCTTCTACGGTAGGATCATGATCTAATTCTTGAGCAAGTTCACGCGAAGCGCGAAGATAAATATTGAGCTCTTTGACCACATGAATTGGTAGACGTATTGTTCTCGTTTGATTCATGATCGCTCGTTCGATCGTTTGACGAATCCACCAGGTTGCGTACGTTGAAAAACGAAAACCTCGCTCAGGATCAAATTTTTCTACCGCTCGAATGAGTCCTAGATTACCTTCTTCGATAAGGTCTAGCAGTGCCAAACCTCGATTTAAATAACGACGTGAAATTTTAACCACCAATCTCAAGTTACTTTCAATCATCCGATGTCGGGCGGCGCCGTCACCTTTTAAAGATAATCGAGAAAAGTAAACTTCTTCTTCAGCGCTAAGCAGTGGAGATGCGCCAATTTCACTCAAATACATTTGCGTTGCATCCTTGGCAAATGATCTTTCGTTTTCAACAGCATTGGTGGTGTTATTTACTGGGGTGTTTGTAATTTTACAGTCCATGATCTTTCTCCCTAAGTCGCCTGCAAACAGCTTTCAGCAGACTAAATTTTTACAATAAGTTATCGTTTAGGAAGATAATTGGCTGGATTTACTGATTTGCCTCGGAAGCGAATTTCAAAATGTAGCTGCACCCTTGATGACTCGGTGCGACCCATTTGGGCTATTAATTGCCCTTGTTTGATTCTTTGCTTCTCTTTGACAAAAATCTTTTCATTATGAGCGTAGGCACTTAGAAAATCGTCGTTATGTTTGATAATAATCAAATTCCCATAACCTCTAAGTGCATTGCCAGCATAAACAACTTTGCCTGCCGCGGTAGCTAATATCTTACTACCTTTCAATCCAGCTATATCTAATCCGTTATTTCCCTGCGCAGACGCAGAGTAAGCCGATATTACACGCCCTGTTGCTGGCCAAATCCATTTCGAGATTTTTTTAGCGTTGTAACTATTCTGCTTGGCAACATATTTCTTCTTTTTTGCGGTTGCAGTGGAGCGTTGTGGCTTAGTTACGTTTTTAGAATACGTGACTTTTTTTTGACTGACAAGTTTTTTGTGCCATTTTTTTGACACTTCGTTTTTTTTGACTAAGCTTAAAGGTTTCTTCTTTTTAACTAACGATAGCCAGGTGCCGGAATAAATCACATAGGGAGGATTGATATTGTTAATGCTAGACAGTGTCTTAGCCGACATTCTAGCGGCAAATGAAATGGAGTATAAGGTATCCCCTTTCCTCACTTTATAGCGTTTGCCAGTAATTTTTATCGGGTAACTATTTTTTGACGCCTTGGACAACGAAGATACTGGTGCAGGTCCAGTTGACGACGCACAGCCAAAAATCACACTGCAAAGTATGCTAATTAGTACAGCTGATATAGTCGAACGAATCGTTATCATGGCGTCTTTTTATCGAATAATTATTAATACTATGATTATTAAGGCTATAACAACCCAACCCAATATATCAATATATTTTCTTAGCTTGGCTTCCATCGGTGCGCCGCCCCATTTCATTAAACCGGCTACTAAGAAAAAACGTAAACCGCGGCCAATAATCGACACCAATATGAATGGCCAGAACGCCATCGCCATCACTCCTGCCATGATGGTAAATACTTTGTAAGGAATAGGTGTAAAACTTGCGACGAAAATCACCCAAATGCCATAGTCGGTAAACCAACTGCGCGCGATATCCAGTTTGTGCTGATAACCAATCGACTCGACAATGCCAACGACAAAGGAGTCGAACATCGCGTATCCAAGATAATAACCAACTACCCCACCTAATACCGAAAATACAGTGGCTAAAAATGCGTAATACCATGCAGATTTAGGCTTAGCTAATGCCATAGGTGCTAGCATCACGTCCACCGGCACTGGAAAAAAAACAGATTCAGCAAAGCTCATAAAGCTTAGGTAATACGCACTGTATTTATGACGTGCGACTCTCATCGCCCAATCGTATAACGGGGTAAAAATTTTCAACTAAGATCTCCTGCTAATAACGGTACAAACTTCACTGCTTCAATTTTTTGTTGCGTAAATCGCTCACCCTCACGGGTAATCAATAACAATGTTTGACTGGTGGTGCCCACGGGAATAATCATTTGACCACCATCTTTAAGCTGTTCTAATAATTTCATTGGGATTTGGTCTGGCGCAGCGGTAACCATAATGGCATCAAACGGTCCCTTGCTGTGCCAGCCCTGCCAACCATCACCATGTTTCATGGCAATATTGTGTAAATCAATGCTTCTTAGCCGTCGCTTAGCTTGGCGTTGCAAGGCTTTAATACGTTCTACCGTATAAACTTTAGTCACCAATTGCGCTAATATAGCGCACTGATACCCCGAGCCAGTACCAATTTCCAGTACATTATTGAGCGGGCCATTAGCCAATAACGTTTGGGTCATTTTGGCCACTATATACGGTTGAGAAATAGTTTGACCATGACCAATTGGCAGCGCCGTATCGTCATAGGCTTTATATTCCAACGCTTCGTCAATAAATATTTGACGTGGCGTCGCCGCGATCACTTGCAATACTTGCTGGTTATTGATGCCTTCACCCGACAATCGCTTGGCCAATCGTTGGCCATTTAAACTCGCTTTATTCAATGCATTGCTCATAGCATTTTTGCCCACTGGCTTAACTTTTCCAGACGATTATGCGCGGTTAAATCCACGGTAATTGGCGTTATAGATACATAACCGTTGGCAATAGCGTGAAAGTCGGTGCCCACCCCTGCATCATCCTCTTTAGCCAGTGGCCCAACCCAATAGATGTCTCTTCCACCTGGATCTTGAGTTTTAACCATTGAGGTTGCGCGGTGCCTTGCGCCTAAACGTGTCACTTTAATGCCTTTAATCTCACTAAGTGGCAAGTCAGGCACGTTGACGTTAAGGATTTGATTGGCTGGCAAAGCGCTATCACGCAAATGATTCACAATTTTTGCCGCGTAATAACCCGCACTGGCATAATGGTTTAACGCCTTGCCAGCTAGAGAAATGGCCACCGACGGACGCCCCATGTAACGGCCTTCCATGGCGGCGGCAACCGTGCCGGAATAAATAACATCATCTCCGAGGTTAGCGCCGGCGTTAATGCCTGAAACGACAAGGTCAGGATCATCACTAAGCAGCATATTTATCGCCAAATGCACACAATCGGTTGGCGTGCCATTAACCGAGATAAAACCATTATCCAAGGTTAGTGTGCGCAATGGATTTTGCAGGGTTAACGAGCTACTCGCCGCGCTGCAGTTTCGATCCGGCGCGACAACGGTGATGTGCTTAGCACTCCCTTTTAGAGCGGCATATAATGCTTCAATGCCAGGTGCGTTTACACCATCATCATTGCTTATCAATATATTCATTTACTTAATCCTTGTTCACGATCGGCGCCGGGCGCTGCGTTGCGTCCTGAATAATCGCCAATTCACGCATGACACTGGTGGCATAACTACCAGCGGGCAGTGAGAATTCTAATTTTAAACCATCATTTTGTTGCGACCACACCATGTTTGCTGGTTGCAACAATAATGTTCGGCGCTCTTGTTTTAATCCTAAATCTTCTAAACCCTCGCAATAGAGCGCGCTTTGCTGCGCGATATTAGACTCAAATTCCAATGCATCGGAATGCGTTTTTGCCACTCCTTTACCCCACATAGGCGCACTTAATACGATGTCATTACTGGCAAAACGCTGGTTTATTTCATCATCAATGGTTGGTGGTGTAAAACCAGCTTTACTGCCGTTTAATATAAATGCGTCACCTAACATGGGCGCAAGATGCATAGCACTTGCAATACGTTCACTCACTACATTGTTAAATATTAATGAGCGAGCCGCCGAAATAAACATTGATCGTTTATCTCTGTTTTTAACTTTTTTACCCGCAAACATTTCTAATGCCGAAAAAAGATTGCCCGCTTGAAAGCCAAATCGTTGCTCGCCAAAGTAATTAGGCACACCGCACGTTTTAATCAACTGTAAACGCTCTTCAAGTGCATCATCTAACGTTAGATTCGCAATGAATAAGCTAAACGAATTGCCTTTTAGCGCGCCGCGGCGCAATTTTTTACTATTGCGCTTACTGGCCAATACCGTGAGTTGAGCATTTTCTAATGCGGCCATCTCGGGCGATTCTTTACCGGGCAATTGCACACTAAAGGTTTGCGTGGTGATGGCATTGCGATCTTTAAGGCCAGCGTAACTGACATTTTTAATATGAACATCCGCCCAGCGCGCGATCATTTGAGCCACGGCGGTGGTATTAATGCCTTCTTTTTTAATCAGCAAGAATAGATGTTCACCAACACCATCGGCCTCATAACCAAGATTCTCGGTTACTTTAAAGTCACTATTTGTTTGACGGATGATACCCGTCTGGCTTGGCTGACCATGATAATAATGCCACAACGGAAGCGCCATTATGCTTGACCTGACTTTGTTAATAACACCACGGCATGTGTAGATATGCCCTCTTTACGACCCACATAACCCAATTTTTCGGTGGTGGTCGCTTTGACATTAACTTGCGATAAGTCACACTGTAAATCTTCGGCGATTAGTGCGCGCATTACTTGGATATGTGGCGCCATTTTTGGCACTTGCGCCACGATTGTTAAGTCAAGATTACCTAGCGCATAACCTTGCTCAGTAATTAGTTGCCACACATGACGTAATAATATGCGTGAATCAATGCCTTTAAAGTCATCGTCGGTATCGGGGAAATGATGACCTATATCGCCCATGGCGCAAGCACCAAGCAGCGCGTCGGTTAACGCATGCAGTGCTACGTCACCATCTGAATGGGCTACTAAGCCAAATTCGTGAGCGACTTTAACACCGCCGATAATGACAGGCCCTTGTCCGCCAAATTTATGTACGTCAAAACCATGACCAATTCTAATCATTTTAAACCTATTTAATGCGTTGTTGTTATGCGCTGCTGTTGCGTCAAAAAAAGCGTCGCTAATTGTAAATCTTCTGGTCGTGTCACTTTGATATTGTCACTGCGCCCCATCACTAGCTTAACGCCATGCCCTGCCCACTGCATGGCCGATGCTTCGTCGGTAATGCAAACATTGTTAGCCAGTGCGCCGCTTAAGGCTTGTTGCAACTCGCTTAACATAAATAATTGCGGCGTTAGTGCGTGATAAAGTAGTTCCCGCTCAACGTTATCAACAATAAGGCCGTCACTATCGCCACGCTTCATAGTATCGCGAACCTGACTGGCTAATATTGCCCCTTGCTTATTTGTTTGCGCACAGATTAATTGACTTAAATCGTCATTGGTCAAACAAGGCCTAGCGGCATCATGCACCAAGACTCGCGCTGGTTCGCTAATGGTTTTCAGCGCATTTAGCACCGTATCGCAGCGCTCTTTTCCGCCAATAACAATGGTGATTTTTGAGTGCTGTGCCACGGGAAGCTCTCTAAACCAAACATCGTCTGCGCTTAACGCCACTACGACTTGTTTAATTTGCGCGTGTTCTAACAAAGGTTGCAGGCTGTATTCAATGATCGATTGACCATTGATTTTAAGGTACTGCTTAGGAATATCGCTTGCCATACGCTTGCCAATTCCGGCAGCAGGCATTACAGCGTATAAGGGTAATAATGGCAAAAGGTTATGCTCTTTCAAGGGTAATCCGTTATCAATCGACTAGTCGATAAAATTGTTCATTTTTTTTAATTAATCCGAGCTCATTTCTCGCTCGTTCTTCAATTGCGTCTAAGCCATTCTTAAGGTCGGCTATTTCTTGATATTGCAATTCGTTTTTTGCCACGAGCTGTTGATTACTTTGTGTTTGCAAGGCAATTTCTTTTTTTAATGTCAGGTAATCTGGCCAGCTATTTTTTCCAAACCACAGGCGCTGTTGCAATACAACGAGCAACACCAATAAAATTGCAGCAAACCACTTCATAATAATTCTTTAATCCATTATCGTTTATAAAAATGAAGCCAATAAAGTAGACTTAATCGACATTCTAACAGGCAATTAAATGGTTGTAATGTCCCAGCTCTGTTAAAATGAAAATTATCAACCGATAAGCACTCAGGAAAGGCGCAATATGATAGATTTTGATAGCTCGGTATTAGTATTCTCCACCGACAAAGGCCGCATAACACCAGAGAAAGAGTCGCCATCAGTGCCTCAAGGCGATGGCATCGTGCGTTTAAAAAGAGAAACAAAGGGACGCAAAGGCAAAGGGGTTAGCACGGTTAATGGGCTATTAGTCGATAACAGTGAGTTGAAAAAAATTGCCAAAGAGCTTAAAAAAATCTGCGGTTGCGGTGGTGCGGTTAAAGATGGCATTATTGAAATTCAAGGCGATCAGCGCGATGTCATTAAAGTATTCCTTGAAAAAAAGGGCTTTGAAGTGAAATTGGCCGGCGGCTAATACCAATTTTCTAGGGGAACGTTAATAACGATGGACAGCTTACAAGACCACTTTCTTATCGCCATGCCAAATTTAGATGATCCTTACTTTAATCGGTCGGTTATTTATATTTGCGAGCATGATGACAAGGGCGCTATGGGAATTATTATTAACCAACCCATCGCTCAGTTTGACGTCAATCAACTGCTCGAAAAATTGCAGTATCCGGTAACTACAAACAATGAAAATAATTTAAACAAACAAGTTTTTAATGGCGGACCGGTTGAACAAGAGCGTGGCTTTATTTTGCACACTCCGCAAACAACCTGGAGCGGTAGCTTGCAATTGTCTGATGACGTGATGATCACTACCTCAAAAGACATATTGGAGGTATTAGGCACACAAGCTGCGCCACAAAACTATCTCATCGCGTTGGGTTTCTCAGCATGGAGTCCAGGTCAATTAGAACAAGAGTTAGTAGACAACTCTTGGCTGACGATCAAAGCGGACAGTAATATTTTGTATCATACTGCCGTTGAGCAACGTTGGCTCCAAGCCACTAAACGTTTGGGTTTTGACATTTGGCAGCTCACCTCACAGGTT
>JABSRV010000158.1 GCA_013214905.1 Psychrobium sp.
TGGCTATTGGGATTGAGCGCAACGTAGTAGATTGGATTTTAGAGCGTTACAAAACCTGCATATTCATTGGTTATGGGTATATGATGTCTTATTTAGAATGAGCCCCAAATAGATAATTTATATTCAGGCTCATGACGACGTGCTGAGACTTCAGTACCTAAGTATGCACCGTTTCGTGTCTCGTTGAAGAACTGACGGCTACGGGTATATTTCGATACGGTTGCGTTACTCATTTCTAACTGTATTTTGTAGCCAGAAAAATAGCTTGTCTCTATAAAGGCCATTGATCTCTTATTGCCTTCATAACGCCCGATTTCGTTAACCAAGTAACGATCATTGGTAAAGTCTCCGTAATACTGAATTCCCCAAGAAAATTTGTATGCTGTAACATCTTGGCGCAGTTTAACCACTAAGCTGCTTGGCTCATACCCACTAATATGACGAGAGCGACCAATGATTACATCGTCAAATGATGAACCGATATATTCGTAGTTTATTTCCAATAGCGCATTATCTAATATGGCGTCCACAGGGATGTTTATTTTTGTATCAAATCCCCACACTTTTGCTTTGCCGGCATTACCCGTACCTTGGCCACCCGATGGCAGGATGATTTCCTCAAGAATGTCGTCACGCCAGTAGTGAAATGCACTAAATTTAATACTGCCCTTTTCACTAAAGCTCCAGTCAAGTCCAGCAATTAGCTCATTGCTTTTGTATGGCACTAAATCTGAGTTACCAGATACAGAGCGATCATCTTCTGCCGATACACTTGCTGCAAAATCATTAAAGTTAAGCTGCCCCACGACATGCTGTGCGTCTACGGTTAAGTTTAAGCTTGGTGTTAATTTATAATTAGCCGACAGTCTTGGCTTTAAAAACGACAACGATTGTTTGTTTGAATTTACGCCCGATACTTTGATTTGAGAAAATTCAGCAGTTAACCCACCCTCTATCGATAACGCGGCACTGTAACTGTAGACAAAACTAGCAAACAGTTCAGCGCGTAGTTCTTCTACAGTAATATTGGCATTATCCAATGAAACCACTGAACCGTCTTTGCTGTATTCTCTTTTCGTTGCTAATGAATTATTGGCGATTTCGATACCGTATTCAGGTTTAAAAGCACTTGTGCCTGTATAACCGAAGGTATTGCGAACGATAAATTCTTTTTTCAAGCCATCTTGCACGTATACGCTGTCACCAGATGCAACATTATTTTCGCTTTCTTTTAAATCTGAGATAAATGCTTCATCTTCTATTTGCATTAGCGCCAAACTATGCCACTTCCAATCGTCAAATTGGGCTACCCAGTCAATACCGATCTCAACAGTCTCAAAAACATTCTCAACATCGTTGCTCCAAGCACCATCAGGTGCTGAATTATCAGGCAGTCGGTTATTGTAAGTATTTCGCTGTGTTTCATCAGCCCACGTATTATGTCCAATTCGACCATTTAACGTCAATTTGCCATTGTTAAAATCCTTTGCAATCTGGCCATTGCTAAATGCAAAGAAGCCTCGATTTTCACTGCTTTCAAAAGAGCCTTTAGTCAGTACGCCATTAGCATCGCGTCGTTCGATAAATGCAGTTCTTGAACCGGGTGCCGCGCCAATATCGATATCGAACGAGCTATCCCAGCCGCCGATTACCGTTGATATTGCCGCTTCTAGATTTGGCAGTACTCGACCGTCAGCTGAACGACGAAACTTTAACGCCCATGTACCAGATGTCATATTTTTACGACGAATAATATTGGCAACCACCGATTGCCCCGCTGCTATGCCAGCGCCAACACCACCGCGAATAATAAGGATGCGTTCAACTTGATCCGCAGGAATACGTTTAAGTGCACCTTCTAAGCCACCAGACTTTGAAGTAGGTCGGGCGCCATCGATAAGCACATTACCAGCGTTACCGCCAAACCCACGGGCATTGTTGCCGCGATCAAAACTAAAACCAGGTAAACGTTCGATCATGTCATACGCATTTTGAGGCTGATATTGGTCAAAGAAGTCGGCTGGGTAGTCAGAGTTATTTTGTGCTTGTGCACTGCTTATATTTTTTTCAGTCTCTTGCGCTGCGAAACTTGAAGATAAGGGCATGAAAATGAAAAGGCTTGCCGTAACCGCCAAACAGATTTTTGAAATTTTATGAGTCATAGTTATTATTTTATTCAATCATCGATAGTTAAGAGCCAATTAGTATATCGCAATGCTATTATTGATTAGGTTTAAAATGTATCTAATTATGTCTAATGGCTGTTCATAAAATTTAACACTAATGACGATTTAAACTAAGCTTAATAAAGTAATGATTTAGCAAGAGCTAACGTCAATATTTATAATGTACAAGGAGTATTGTGTAAAAAAATTACTTTTAACCAGCCTATTAATATTATCGATTAGCGCTATTAATGGCTGTGTAAGCAAAGGTTAAAAAAACTCATTACCAATTTAAATCGTTGCCTTGGTCGATGATGTTGCCGAGATCACCAGCGCATAAGAATTTAGCGGCCCTCACTACATCAACAATACTATATTGGTTACCACAACTCCCCGTCATGTAAAACTCGTTAAACGTGAAATTTCGGATGAAATCGAGTCTCTAAAAAAACAGTTACTGACCAAAGAGCAAGTGGCGAGTTTGATCACACGAACACGCAGATGTTACCAAGTAAGCCGTCAAGATGTTGCTTATTAGCAAAGTAATTACGGCGCCACTTTGTGGGGGGACGCTCGATTGACGAATGGCTTTATCCCGAAGAGCAGCATAGATATAGTTCAACATAAATTAGAAAACTAGCCAGCTTTCAACTACGATGAATGTTACGACATGACATGTTTAAAGAACATAATTTATTAATGTCGTTATTTTAAGATCCTATTTTAATTTTGCATGCACTTTTTCTGATGATATAAGGAATAACGATATGAAGTCTCAACTAAAAACGACATTTAATGGAGCGGCGCTAGCAATAGCCGCCGCAAGTTTAGCAGGCTGTAATACAACGTGTCACTCATTGGCTAGCACAAGGACTAATCTGTCATATTAATACCGACTAGTCCTCTTTTACCTAATCAGAACTATTGCGCAAGGTGAAATGGTTTTACTTTATCCCCTAGCCCTATGGCTGGTGAGATACACTTTTTCACCTGATAGCGATAACTGCCCAATTTTTTACTGACTCGGGTAATTTCAAGTATTTCAAAATCATTGAGCTCAATAACTCGGGTACCTTCTTTAATTTCACAACGTGAATATTCATCGGCTTCAAGAAAATAGATAAACTTTTGTAAACTCGCTTGAATAAACTTTTGATATTGAATATCTAGCATTTTCTCTTTATCTCTTTCATCTTTCTTTATGCTTTTATCTGGCGTTTCTTTAGCATCAATACCTTGGCTGTCTTCAGCTACAGCGCTAGCCTTATTTTTTTCAGCGCCATTGCCCAATGAACTAACCGACACTGTCAAAAAATCATTACTTTGGGGATCGTTATTTATTACCCCTAAATCAATATCGCCATCTCGCTCGGTAAAATCAGTTGAGAAAACTTCCTTAAACTGCATTCTAGCGACTTCTAATTCATTTTCGTTGAAGTCATGTACTTGAGATGCCACCAATGCAGCCAACACCATACGGATAATAGACGTGGTGAATGGGTAATAACCTTGACTTAAATATTTTGTTGCTCGCACGCCAAATGGCTTTAGCAATAATAAGGCGATTAAGTAAAACGGCGTCACCAGTTGAATAAGTACCAATGCACAAAATGTAAAACCAATAAACCAAAGTGGCAGATATAACAATATGGCCAAGTTATGACTATAAGGCAGTTGCTCGGCGGCAACGCCGGTGATGTCATTGACAACGCCCGCCGCACTCGCCAGCGCAAAGTTGGCAACAATGGCATAAATAAATAGTAAACAGGCTTTACCCAGTAGTGAATGCCACATGATATTAAAGCGCGGCCAAAACTCCATCGCTAAACCAATCAAGATAATAAAACACAATAGTGGCCGGCTTGTTTCCGAGAAAGCCCACAGCAAAGTAACGATAAAAAACAATTTTTGCGGCGCGTTTAACCGTCCAATGATCTTTGTAAAATAATTACCGATGCCGCTAAACAAGCTCGGCATTTTAGGCTTTGGCAATTTCGCATTTTTAAAAAAAGGAATATTTGGTATTTGCATTTTTTATTATTCTCCAACTACATCATCTAAACTGTTTTTCTAGCTGTATGTTTTAACTGTGATTACATTGCTGCACGTTATAATTTTGCAACAATTTCACCACTGCTTTTTTACTGGTACAAGAAACCTGTTGCATTAAGGAAAATGGAATATCAATAATATTATATTGCTCATTGATTTGCGCTAGCATGCTTAGCCACAATTTTGCGGTCATTTGAGCATCAAATAACGCTCGGTGAAAGTCACCCTCACCGCTTAGGTTTTTAAATTTAACTAAGTTGCCAAGGCTATGGCTAGGAGCATCGGTAATTATCCGCCTTGCAACTAACAACGAGCAGGCAAATTCACCACTGTATTTTCGTGATATTCTAGATAGCTCGTTATCCAAAAATCGCTGATCAAACGTCGCATTGTGTGCCAAAAGATTATCATCACCAAGAAACTCGCAAAAATCCTTCATCACCTGATCAATTGGCAATGCTTCACTTAACATTTGGTTGGTAATGCCAGTGTAGTCTGCAATAAAAGGGCTTATTTGTCGCCCAGGATTCATTAACGCTTGAAATTGATCGACGATAATACCGTCTTTGATACGAACGGCACCAATCTCAATGGCTCGGTCACCTTTGTCTGGTGACAGGCCTGTTGTTTCAAAATCTAATACCACTAAGCTATCGGCTCGCTTTACATTCATCATTGACACTCTTTTCTTAAGAAATCACATTGTTACAAATAAAACAGAGAATGAGAAAGAAAATTTTCACTTTCAACGTTCACAACTATAGAGCAAATGTTAAACCGCTGTTATATTAGGGGCTGTTTTTAGACACTCTAACGACTATTCATCTTTTACCAATGGTTTATCAAATGATTACAATAAAAAATACGATATTAGCCGCCTCACTTTGTTTGCTAGCTAGCCCAGCATTACATGCCGCGCCAGAAACGGACGTGACTATAACCCATCAAGAAACATTACGTGGCAGCATCACCGACCAGCGCAGTTGGTGGGATTTGAAACACTATCATTTGTCGGTTAACGTTGTTCCAAGTGCCCGCTCGATTAGCGGCATCAATGTCATGACATATATTGCGATAGCCAAGCAAGATCGTTTGCAAATTGAACTACAGGCGCCAATGATCCTTAATAAAGTAACCCAAGACGGCAAAACGTTGTCCGTTGAAAAAGACGGCTACAGTTATTTCATTAGCCTTAATAAAAAGCATGTCATTGGCCAAGAGTATAAACTGACCATGCACTTTTCAGGTAAACCGCAAGTCGCCGTAAGACCACCTTGGGATGGCGGTATCACCTGGCAGAAAGATGAAAATGGTCTAGATTTTGTGGCTTCATCAAATCAAGGCAATGGTGCAAGTATTTGGTGGCCAAACAAAGACCATCCTTATGATGAACCTGACAACGGCGTAAAGTTGAGTGTTGAAGTACCAGAACATCTTATGGATATCTCTAATGGTCGCCTGATCAAGGTTGATCATAATAAGCAGCGCAAAACAAAAACTTACCACTGGGCTGTCATCAACCCAATCAACAATTATGCTATCAGCCTAAACATTGGCGATTACGTACATTTTTCAGAGCAATACAATGGCGAAGATGGCATTTTAGACATGGATTATTACGTATTACGTGATAATTTAGCCAAAGCCAAGGTACAATTTAAAGAAGTGAAAAGAACCATGCAGGCCTTTGAACATTGGTTTGGTCCTTATCCTTTTTATCAAGACAGCTATAAATTGATTGAAGTGCCGTATTTAGGCATGGAGCATCAAAGCGCCGTCACTTATGGCAACGGTTATCAAAATGGCTATAAAGGCCGCGACTTGTCTAAAACAGGTTGGGGGTTAAAGTTTGATTTTATTATTGTGCATGAGTCAGGCCATGAATGGTTTGCCAATAACCTGACTAGTAAAGACGTGGCAGATTTGTGGATCCATGAAAGTTTCACCAACTATTCTGAAAGCCTTTTCTTAGAATATCATTTCTCTAAAGCCGCTGGTGCTGAGTATGTTAGAGGTATGCGCGAAGGCATTGTTAACGATCGCCCTATTATTGGCACCTATGACAGCAATCGCCAAGGCTCTAAGGATATGTACAATAAAGGTGGCAACATGTTGCACACCATTCGTCAGATTGTTGATAACGACAAAACATGGCGTGATATTTTGCGTGGCCTAAACAAAGATTTCTATCACCAATTGGTTAGCACGCAACAGGTTGAAGCATATATGAGCGAAAAGTCGGGTAAAGACTTAAGCACCGTATTTGATCAATACCTGCGTGATCATCGCTTACCAGTACTCGAATACATCATTAAAGGTAAAGAGATCTTAGTGCGTTGGAACAACACTATTAGTGATTTTAATATGCCGATTAAAGTAGCGATTGCAGGGAAAACCCAGTGGATAAGCCCAACTACTCAATGGACTAATGTGAGTAATAAACTCAAACAACCTAGCTTTGTTGTTGATAAAGACTTCTATGTCGCTAGCTTTAATTCGTTAGGTAATTAATTCACAAGTAATCAATGATAGACTAGCGGCAATCAAAATATTGTAAGGATTGCCCTTGTCTATCACCGCATCTGCGCCGAGTATCGACGCACCTATCGCAAAAAAAATCAGTCATCAAATGACTCATCATCAGCATCAACGCCAAGACGATTATTATTGGATGCGTGATGACGAGCGTACTGACCCAGAAATATTGGCACACCTCGCCGCCGAAAACACCTATTGCGAACAGCAATTAGCCGCGCAAAAGCCTTTGCAAGAAAAAATATTTAATGAGTTAAAGCAACGCATCGCTAAAGACGACAATACAGTGCCCGCTAAAGATGGTGATTATTGGTATCACAGTGAAATAAGTGGTGAACAAGAGTTTTCTCGCTATTATCGTGCCACCAGCTTTGATGGTGATAACAAACAACTTTTAGTCGATGTTAATCAACTTGCCAGCAGCCATGAATATTTCGAGCTTGGGGAATTCTCTATTAGCCCCAACGATAAAATATTGAGCTACTCTCAAGATATTGATGGCCGCCGAATTTATAGCGTTAAATTTAAAGACATCGCTAGCAATCAATACTTAAGCGACGAGCTGCATGATACTGAAGGCCAAGTTGTTTGGTGCAATGATAATAAGACAGTGTTTTATGTTAAAAAAGATAGCCAAACCTTACTCGGCACCCAAGTTTATCGTCATGTTTTAGGCACATCGCAAATTGATGACGTACTCGTTTTTGAGGAAGACGATCATAGTTTTTACATGAGTTTAAGCAAGAGCCGCGACGAGTCACTTATCTTCATTGGTCTTCATGCCACACAAACTAGCGATACTTGGTTTATTGACGCTAGCGATAGCCAAGCCGAATTTGAACAATTAGTTGAATTTGAAGAAGAGCATGAATATGACGCCGACAAGCTAGGTGATACATTTTATATTGTGACCAATTGGCGCGCGATCAATTTTCGTTTAATGAGCGCCACCAGCGACACTATTTTTAAGCGCGATCAATGGCTAGAAGTTGTGGCGCATCGTGACGACGTATTACTTGAAGGCATTGAACTATTTAATCAGTTTTTGGTGGTTACCGAACGAGAACTTGGTCAAATACGCTTTATTATCCATCCTAAAGATGGGGCTAGCTATCCGCTAACCTTTGACGATCCCTGTTATGACGCCTGCTTGGGCGATAATCCAGAGCCAAGTGCCTCCAGTGCTCGTGTTTATTATTCGAG
>JABSRV010000159.1 GCA_013214905.1 Psychrobium sp.
TAAAGCCCTAAAATCTGGCGGTATCTATGGCGTAGTGGATCACACAAGACGTCATATGCAAGCGGCTGATGGCGAGAATGGTCGTCGTTTTGACCCAGTATTGGCTATTAAAGAAATTCAACAAGCTGGTTTTGAGTTAGTGGATTATTCGACACTGCATTATCGCGATGCTGACGAGCTAGTCTTGGAAGTGGGTAAAGATTCTGTTACCGGTAAAACTGACCGTTTTACACTGTTATTCAAAAAAACAATGAAGTAGTCGCTAGTTATTTCAGTTAAGAATTTAAAGGAGAGTTTACTCTCCTTTTTTAAGGTCTAAGCATTAGCCTGCAGTAACAACTCTTCTACGGCCAGTTCCATTGGCGTATATCGAATACCCTGTCGCAATTGCTCTTCCTCTGTTTTAACAAAACCCCAACGTTCATATACCGCTAATGCGTAAGACGTTGAATTAAGAGTAAAAACCCCACCACTTCGTTGTGCCAAACTAAACTCGGAAATAGCTAACCACAGTTTTTTAGCAATGCCTTTCTTGTGATGACATTTATCAACGAACAAGTGAAATAAATGACGATGATCTTTTATGGCTGCCACACCCACTATTTCTTGGTTTGCTTGCGCCACCAAATAAATAAATCCTTGATCCATATAATCAGCAATCGCTGACTGACTGACAGTGCTTAAGAAAAAATCTAAACCGTCAGATTCAAAATCATCAATTAACAATGACTTGGCATTGCGTGATATCAATTGACTGATTTCTCCACTGTCTTTCGCAAAGGCTTTTCTAATCTCAATATGTTGCACAAATAGCTCCTTTATATTGCATAACTATTCTCCATAGTAATACCCTCAGCCACAAAAGACCATCATTTCACGCGACTAACGTCTAATGCCTATGTAACTCTTAGCGTCCAATAGGCTCTATTGATTTAGGTATGGGTGTTTAGGCTAAATAAAGTTTATCTGATTCAAGCTTGATAAATTCGTTTGCAAAAAATCTTTTATCGTATCCCTGTAACTCACTTCGGGGCACATAGTGCCTTGCAAATAGCCGTGACAATGTTGGTTTTTAGGTTAGGTTTTGTATGGATTATTGTAAATATTGGATCCGATATTAATCAGTAACCAACGTCATTAGCCGCTAAATAAATAAGAGATGCAGGGCTTATTTTTATGTTCTCTATTTTACAAAAAAAGGGCTAAAAATCTAACCTATATACTTAACTCGTTATTTATTCGTTAGATTTGTATGTGTGTCCCTTTTTAGTATGCCTTTTTAGTATAATACAGCTAAAAATCGTAAAAGCATGAACGACTATCGCTTTCCATTCATGCTTTAGCCACTATTTTTTTTTATTCTTCCAGCGATGCCACGACAACATAATGCCTGTGTACACTAACAAACACGCCAAAAACGAAGCGATGCCTGCGATGGTCTGACCGACAACACCATAATATTCGCCCGTGTGAGCACAGCGTACCCAGTTACGAATTTTTCGGTAGGTTGAGTAATCATCAAAGCCAGACGTATCGGTAATTTTACCAGTTACATTATCTATAGCGACAGATAGACGTTTTGTCGGCTCGCCACCGTTGCCATTACCTAATCAATGGGGTCAGTGTCTGACCGACACCCACGAATTTAATAATATGCTTGTGGGTCATAAATTAATACATTGGGCATATCAATAGCATCTCGCCATTGAGCAGAAAACAACCTTAGGTGCTTATATTTATAAGCTCTCAGACCTATAAATTGATTAGATAATACGTTGGAATGTTTAATTGAATTCGCTTGATACCTTCTATGTTTCCCTGATGATTTTACGGCAAGACCAAGCAAAAATAATAACGACTGCGCGATCAGAGCAATAAGCAATAAAACCCTTAATCTAGAAGGTGTCCTAGAACTACAAGCGTTCATGTTTAAACCTGATTTTAGATCTCTAAAACTCTCTTCTATTTGCATTCGTGTGACATATATTTTTACGACTCGTTTGGATAATTTATCTTTTTCATTTAAGGATGTCGTTAACAACCAAGGCTCGGCTTCTCTAGCAGCACAAGCTCTTGATTGTTTACTTTTTCTAGTGCGATTACCTTACGCTATTTTGTCTTTTATTCCTTTAGCTTTTCACTAGACTACGATCATTGTCGATTCAAAAAACTTCTTTTGACTTTGTAAATATCTCCCTAAATTTATGGGTCTTAAAGACGCTAATTGATAAAGCCCTTTGACAGGGAACCATGATTTACTTCGCTTTTTTTTATAAAACGTAGGGGTGCTATTGGCCGGTAAAAATAGAGAATATTCCAGTTATTTCAAGAGGCATTCAACGATTCTTACCTTTTTCTGAGCAGGGTCGTTTATGGCAAAAACTAGGATAATGAAACCTCTCTTTCCAAGGTGTTCGGACAGGAACATCCGGATGATGCATCGCTGTCAATACTTGTTTATTCATACGTTTCAACTTATTTTTACAAGCGTTTCCACTATACCTTGTGTATTTTATGCCACGAGTATACTTTACACCTATGTCATTATTGGTCTCTAAATCATCATACGTGATGCGAGACCAAACGGTTTTTCCATCTAGGCAATATTGGTCATCGGTACCGAAGTCTAACCCAAGGTGATTCCAGCTTCGAACTCGTTCGACTTTTCCATCAAAGTAGTCAACACGGACAATGACAGGTGTATCTTTAAAAACGCCTTTACATATATGTATTGAGTGATCAGGGTGATTAGGGTCTCCCGTGACACTATGGCACTGAACTACACCATCATGTGTTGTAAACTTAATCGTTTGGGTCTGATCGTCATCAGTTCCATTAGCTGATTGGCCAAACGAGGTAGGGGTGATTGATAATCCTCCTAAAAGAACAATCATAATTAGTGCGGGTATTCTCATAGTTATATTCCATGTGGATAAATTTATTAATAAGCATTGGGTTAGAGCAGGCAGGTACGATGATTTAATTATTAGCGGTATCACCTTTATTTAAGAACGAATAATTCATTTAAACAATTCCAACAATCATTAAAATCACATGAGAATAAAGACGCTGAAAGAGCATTTATCAAAAGCTTTATAGCACTTCTAATGGAGTGCTTTAAACGTGTAATCAAGTAATACGGGGGGTCACTTAACCCATCAATCAACTTTGCTATTTAGGAATATTTCGTTGGTTTTATACCCGGGTAATAAATAACAATGGTAAACCAATTTTCATCTTTTCAAGCACCATACCAATCACGTTATTTCCTCTGCTAAACAACGTTCCATGTCACTTAAGAATGAAAAACCATCATAAATAGGCACATGCATATTGACAACACTACGCTGTACTTACTCAATAGTTGCGTTATAAAGCCCTTGCAATTGCACAATACCGGGAATCGTTTTTTCAGGTTCTGCGGCATTCAGCGTAGAGGCAGCTAACATAGAAAGTGCCAGTATTTTTTCATGTTTAATTCCTGTCTTTAATCATTAAGTAGTTTCTGATTACGTCAGAGCGACGTGAATTAAAATAGTAATAAGCAGAATGTAATAAACGAGGACAATAAAAAAGGCACGTATTAATACTTAAAACACGTAAATATTAATCTTTGAATTCAAATAATATTTACGTGTTTAGCATGTTAATGGCTTAATTTACGCAGGTAGGCTGATTGAGGGAGCGTTGTAATTTCAGATATTTCACTTTATCTGGATTTCTATCTCCTAAACTACACATATTTTGCTTTATGTTAGTGAGTTTAGTGATGGCACTAATTTTATCTTGTTGTAATAAGTCAATTTCAGCAGCCATCATTTGATGATAATAACGAATAACAGCATCAACAGAACCGTAATCGTCTTCTACCGCAATAGAAACCATATTTTGGTAGAAAATCGATTTTTCAATATTTTTTCTACTAATATAATACCTAAGAAGTAGTGCACCATAATTCATTTTGTTAACACTATTACTTTTTTCAAGGTTATTTTCTAATAATTTAACATAATAACTTTCGGCCTCATTAGCCGGTTGCAATGTATACCAAGCAACCACACCACTGGCAGCATGTTTAATCCAATAATCATCCTCTTCAAGACTTTTTGCTACATTACCAAAACCATCAAAACATAAATTTTTAAGTCGCTTGGTATTCTCAAGTAATGCCAGTTTTTTACAGGCTCGGGTTTGAAAGTAACCAACAACATCTTTTTCATAATGCTCGGTGCTCAAAGGCAGTATTTTCTCTTCAAACATCCTCATCCCAGCAACAACATCACCCGTACGTAAATGCATAAGAGCAATTCGGGATAATAAATAAGGATCTTCACTACCTCGTTCGTTTACATAAAATTGCATTGATTTTTTATACAGTTTTATGGTTTTCTCATATTGACCAAGCGAAGCATAATATACCCCCAGTATATATAACAATGACCCATTATTTTGAGCGTTTTCCTTCATTGAAGACTCAAACGTTATGTCATATTCTTGCAACGTGTTAGCGACATCAGCCATCGAATGACTCATATCAATCCCTAACAACAGAGAAAGTTTACCCGCATCCAGTTTCTTGTCATTTGTTTGTTTAATTAATTTATATAACTCATCAGTTAAATCAACAACTTGCTTGTTATCATACCCTTTCGAATTAATGAGTATTGTACGATAATCAAGTGATGTGGCGATAAACACCCAAAGTTTTATTTCGGCCGTATTCTTTTTAGCCAATTCATAGGCTTTTTGATAATGATAAGTAGCCTGTACTGAATCGCTATCGGCATAAATACCGCCTCCCGCACTATGAAATGCAAATAATTCTTTTATCGATAATGTTGATTTTTCCAACTCTTTATCTAATCGAATAAACAAAGGAATAAAATATGTTTGCTGTAACTTAGTCGTAAAACGTTTAAATCTAAGTAAATCCAATACAGATGAATTTAAAGGGTTTTTTATCGCTAAAAGGCCACTTAAAATCACAGCATCTTCTTTATAGTTTTCGTTATCTTTATTATCAGATAGCACTTTTCTGTATTTTGCCAAATAGAAGCTTAATGGTTCAACGTTATCTTGAACGCTTAGCCACTGCATTAATGTATCGATCACCAAAGCATAAGCCGGTTGGTTATCTTTGAAGTAATAATCGTCAAACATTAACATCATCATTTCAATATATTGTTTGGACGCTAAGTTGTTAGGATCAGGAAGGTATATAGCTTCACTTTTAAGATGCGCTTCTGAAATGTTTTTATCATGCTGAGTAAATGTATTTTTTAGTTCTTGATTAACACTTTCTAATGCACGTTTTTCTTTGATGAGTAACTCGTTTTTTGCATTTATTTGTAAAAATGACATCACTAATATAATAAAAACACTGGCGATAGCGCCATTAATAATGCGATGGCGATAAAAAAACTTGAACGCATTATGCAAACCGTTATTTGCATTAACCGATAGTTTTTTGTGTTGTTGGAATGCGTCAATATCATTAATAAAATCGGTAACCGTTCTGTATCTATCTTGAGAGTTTTTAGACAATGCTTTATGCAATATAGCAATCAAATCAGATTTAAATATAACGGTATCTACAATGTCGCAATTAACAGGTGCTTGCGTATTAATATGCTCAATTTTATGGGTTAGCGTGTCATCGAACTTTTCGAACGGACTGCTACCCGACAACATGAAATATAACAAGCTACCTAAGCCATAAATGTCACTCGAAATAGTTGCCTTAGCGCCACTAAGCTGTTCGGGACTGGCATAATTTACCGTCATGGCACCTAAGTAAGCCGTTATGAATTTAGGCGCGGTGTTATTTAGATCTTCGGTTAATTGCATTACACCAAAATCAATTAACTTCGCTTGACCTGATAATGTTATCAAGACATTAGAGGGCTTAATGTCAGCATGAATAATTTGATGGTTGTGAGCTTCTAAAACCGCGTCAGAAATTTGATTAAACAGGTTAAGTTTTTGAATAACTGATAAGCTATTTTGTTGTAAATAAACATCAAGCGTTACTCCTTCGATATATTCCATAACAATAAACGTGTTGCCATTGTCAGTTTCTGAAATATCATAAATAGTGGCTATGTTTGGGTGGCTAAGATTGGCTAATGCCTGAGCCTCTTGTAACAGGAGTTTACCCGACTGGTATTGCTGAAATAACGGATGTAATAATTTAATAGCAACGGTTTGGTCAATCTTTCCATCATTGCGTTCAGCTTTAAACACTTGTCCCATGCCACCATGACCAAGCGATTGAGTTAATTGATAATTTTTTAATGTATCGCCAGCACAAACAACATTTTTTTCATCGATAAAATCTAAAATAGAATCGGTAAAAACCTGAGTTAAATCACTGTTACTTATTGTTAATGCACCTAACTCATTGGCTAAGTCGACGTCAGACTCTCGTAAATCATCAATATAATTATTTTGTTTTATTACAGATAATTCAGAAATATTACAATAATGTTCAAATAAATCTATCTTGTTATTTACCATTTGGGGACAACGACCTTATGCGTGAATGCGCATCCAACTTTTAGCGAATTTTAAATCTTTATCAACAAGACTTTCTGAAATTTGATGAAGTTTGGCGATTTCTTTATTTTTAAGACCATGAAAATAACGTAATTGAACCGTTTCCGCTTGTCTTGGGTATTCTTTGGTCAAATTTTCTATTGCTTGATCGATAGATAGATAATCGATAAAAGATATGTCTGCTGTTGAATCATCATTAGCAATTATTGGGTTAAATTGCCGTTTTGATGCGGTGTTTTTACGATAATGATCAACCAATATATGGCGCATCACTTTGCTGACTAATAAGTAAAATTGCTTTCTGTTCGCAATATTTTCAGTGAGGCCAGGGGCTAGCTTAATGTAAGCATCGTGTACAAGCGACGTAGTTGAATGGATAATATCTGCTATTAGGTGGGCTTCATTTTTTGTATCAAGGTTTTTTTTTGTACTACGCGCTAGGTCTTTAAACTGTTGGTAAGTTAATGAAAACAGTTTATCTTCTGATAATTTATCACCAAGTGACCATTTGTTAATCAACTCAGTTATCTCGTTATTAGCAGGATGACTCATCCTAACCATTCCTTTATCTACAACTTATATCTTTGAATTATACATATAAACGTGTGATTTAATATAGAAATAAAATTATCTCCTAAATTAGGATTTTGGCGATGGTTAATCAATAAATAGTGGTATAAATGTTCAATCAATATGTATAAAAAAAGCCAGATACTATCGTAACTAGCTTCCTATGATAATGGTCTATGGTAGAGCATTAATAATTAGATATTACAGCCTTTAACCTTAATTGCTGGGGCAGCTGTTTTTTTAGCTTGATAGTAAACTTGCATAGCCACAGATTTTGCTTTGCTTGCAGCAGCACTAGCATCAGAACTAGCCAATGATATTAAGCTACTCATTGTATCACCAGAATCAACAGTCGATTTATAATCCTTAAACGTTTGGCTAATTTCTTCACAAGATAATTCATTAAAATTAACATTTGCTAAATCTACCTTATTTTCAGAACCTGTTGTTACACAACCTGATAAAATTGATACTGCGAAAGCAGCCCCTAGAAAAGAAATTTTGTTCATATTTTAGTTCCATTTAGTTCATGTCATAAAACATTAAGATTACATCTAATGTTTACAGTGTTAGCCAAAAAATTGGGGGGAATAATCCACATTCACACATAAATTTTAAGATATAGCGATGTAGAAAGCAGATTATAAATAGCAGTTTAGCTGAATTTAATGGAAAAAAAAGACACGTATTTACAACCTAAACACGTAAAATATATTTACTGTTTTTATATCTTCAACACTAACGAAAATATGGGCCACCCACAAGAATCTCATTTATATTCAATAGGTTTAGGCCCCATACGTATTTTAGACCG
>JABSRV010000016.1:0-20118 GCA_013214905.1 Psychrobium sp.
TGATTCAATATCACCTACCGTGCCACCTAATTCAACAATAGCGATATCAACCCCTTTACAACCAGCGACAATACGATCTTTCATCGCATTGGTGATATGAGGGATAACCTGAATAGTTGCGCCAAGATAGTCACCACGACGCTCTTTACGCAAGACTTCTTCGTAAATACGACCGGTGGTAAAGTTATTGCCTTTAGTCATCTTGGTGCGAATATAACGTTCGTAGTGACCAAGGTCTAAATCAGTTTCAGCGCCATCTTCGGTAACGAATACTTCGCCATGTTGAATAGGACTCATGGTGCCTGGATCAACATTGATATACGGGTCTAATTTCATCATGGTCACTTTAAGACCACGTGCCTCTAGAATTGCTGCCAATGAAGCCGCTGCAATACCCTTACCTAGCGAAGATACTACGCCACCCGTCACAAAAATATATTTCGTTGTCATGCTGAACCTGAGTTAATAGAATTGAAAATGTAACAATGCCAAAGGCTTACCATATTGTATGTAATAGGGTAGATTATCGGTTTGGAATTGCTTACTGGACGGGACGATATGTTATCAAAATATGACGTGGCGGACAATTGAATTTTCATATTTTGTTACTCTATTTTATTGCCTCAATTTTTCGTCGTGCTTAACTTGCTGCCAAGCAGCTTCCATATCATCGAGACTGGCGCGTGATGTATCGCTGCCACTTTCCAATAACAGAATTTCAACGGAGCGAAATCGCCGCTCAAATTTAGCATTGGCTTGACGTAGTGTTTGCTCGGGGTCAAGCCCTTGACTTCGCACTAAATTAACCAGGGCAAACATCAGATCGCCTAATTCTTCATTGACTAAAGACGCATCAACCTGTGGCGCGCGCAGTTCAACTTCAACCTCAGCTAGCTCTTCTTTGACCTTGTCAAAACAGCCGTGCCAAGACGGCCAATCAAAACCATGATGTGCCACTCGTTGCTGTATTTTGTTAGCACGGCTTAAAGCGGGCATCCCTAAAGGGATGTCATCTAGCAAACTGGCCTTGCCATTATTCAACGGATCTACGCGTGACTGTTCTGCACGCGACTGCACTGCACGCGAATAGACTTTATCATTTTGCCAATGCGCTGCGCGTTCTTCATCGGTTGCGAACTTAACGCCTGCAAAAACATGCGGGTGACGGCGCAGCAACTTATCGCAAATTGATGATACAACATCTGAAAAATCAAATAACTGCTGCTCTTTACCCAACTGACTGTAAAAAACGATTTGAAATAATAGGTCACCCAATTCATCAGGCAATTGCGCCATGACTCCGCGCTCAATGACGTCCGCCACTTCATAGGCTTCTTCTATCGTATGTTTAACGATACTTGAAAAATCTTGCGCGATATCCCAAGCACAGCCGTGCTCGCCGTCACGCAGCCGCGCCATGATGTTAAGTAAGTCGTCGATGTTGAACGTTTTATTTGCAGACATATTTTTAATGACATGATAAAGATTTTATTTATATTAACACCCTACACATAACAATTAGTAATGAGACGATGATAAAAACAAAAATAACCAGCCTAGTCAGCGCCCTACTGCTCACTACATTCTCCTTTGCCACCATTGCTCATGGTGACAACATCAAGGTTAGAAGCCCGGGCAGCATCATAAAAGAAGCGCCGGCAAGCCATTGGCGCAGCCTAGATAATAGTCGCACCCTTTATATTGAACTAGACGAAGGGCGCGTGATCGTAGAATTAAACCCGCAGCTTGCGCCAAACCACGTTAAGCAATTGCAAGCCCTTGCTAACGAGAAGTTTTACGATGGCCTTAATTTTTATCGCTACGTCGAAGGATTTGTGGCACAAGCGGGCGACAGTTTAGAAAAACGGATGATCAAGCATGCCAATAAATCTGTAAAAAGTGAACGTATTAACTTTGCTAAAAGCCCGTTAGCGGCGACTTATTTGCCAAAGAGTGATGGTTACGCGCCATTGAGCGGTTTCTTGAATGGCTTTGCCATTGGCGCTAATGCCGCGAAAAACCAATATTGGCAAACACATTGCCCGGGCGCTTTTGCGATGGCTCGTAGCAACGAAGAGCACAGTGGCGGCACTGAGTTTTATATAGTGATAGGTCAGTCACCGCGTTATTTAGATAAAAATCTAACCGTATTTGGTCAGGTGCGTCAAGGTATGCAATATCTGCATACCTTAAAACGTGATCCCGTTACCGACGGTGAGAAAGGGATTTTTGACAATCAAATAAAAAGCATAAGATTGGCTAGCAGCGTGCCAACGCAGCAGCAAACAGCGCTGCAAGTGATGAAAACAAGCTCCGCTAGTTTTAAAGAACTCATTGCATCGCGTATGAACAGACCCAATGATTTTTTCATTGAGCGCCCTAATTATGTTGACGTGTGTTCGGTCTTAGTGCCGGTAAGAGCTACCGTGGATAAGCAATAACGTTTTAAAAACAAAAAAGAGTCGCCGTGTTGAACAGCGACTCTTTTATTCACACATTGGAATAAAGCTAGTTTTGGCTAAAGGCTATATTTTTCTAAAGGTTATATTTGGCTAAACGCCACTTTAATCGCCAACAAAATTAGCACAAAGCCCATCGCGCGATCAAAATAATGGCCCATGGCTAAAAACTTATTTCGCACCACATCTTTACTAAATACCACAGACACCATGCAAAACCACAGTGCTGTCGCTAACGACAAATACAGTGCATAAATCGCTAACCAAACATTTGGTGTTTGCTGTGACACCACCACCGAAAATATCGATAAAAAGAACAAGGTCGCTTTAGGGTTTAGCACATTGGTAATAAAACCCAATCGAAACGAACTAGTGATAGCTTGATGCTGTTCACTTTTAATGGTATCAACATCTTCCCCCATCACCGCTGCTGGTTGCGAGCGTAACGCTTTAAATCCAATATAGGCCAGATAAGCGGCGCATAAGTATTTAAGTATGTCGAACAACATTGGCGATTGCTTGATCAAAATGCCAACGCCCAGTGCACTGTAGGCTACATGCACCAATATGGCACTGCCAATGCCAATACTTGTAAAGATGGCATTGCGTCGTCCAAACTTTATACTTTGCTTTATGATCACCGCAAAGTCAGGACCTGGACTGGCGATGGCAAAAAAATGCGCTGCCGCTAATACCAGAAACTGGCTCAAAAATAATGATTCCATCGATACTACTGCTGTAGCTTGCTGGCGGCAGCTTTGTCTAATCGACGCTTGTGCATTTGCAATCGAGTTTCAAGTAATTCGCGCCTTGCGTACCGGTGCTCTACAAACTCGAAAACGTTAGTGGCAAGTGATAACTTAAAGTAGTTTTCAGCGCGCTCAAATTGACCATAACTACGGGCGAATTTTCCTAGGTAAAAATAGGCTTCGCATAGTCGCTCGGCAAGTTGCTCTTGACTCGCTATATTACGGGTCAGGCCTTTAACAAATTGCGCCTCAGAAATATTCATCAAATAAAGATCAATAATTTCTCGTGCCCAAACTGTGCTATTAACCTGCTCACGATTGGTTTTAAGATTCGTTATCGCCATTGTTTTGTCTACCTTGTGCTCGGCCAAATAGCGCCAAATAACCCGGTAAGGATCGCTAGGATCTAAACGATGAAAGTTCTGTAAGTCTTCACGTGCGAGTTTTTCATGTCCGCCATAATATAATGAAATACCGCGATTTAGATAAACGTATTGGTGTTTTGGTGCCAATTCAATAGTGGCATCAAACGCTTCATAGGCCTTTTCGAATTGACCAATAAGCGTGTAGTGTATGCCTAGAAAATTGTATGCTTCAGCCATTTTAGGATCGATGCGCAAGGCACGATTAAAGTCTAAACGGGCTAAACTTGGCAAACCGAAACTGTCAAACAACAGTCCGCGATCGTAAAACGCTTTCGCGCGTTGCTCTGGTTTTATCTCGGGGCTTTGTAAAAAATCGCTAATGCGTGCTAAGGCGATTTCTTTTTTAAAATTTATTGCCAGTGGTTCACTGATAATGAGCTGACCAACATGATCATTAGTGACAAGAGCGGCATTGCCCTCACTAGAAGTGCTTTGACAACCAACTAAGGTGAGAAACAAACAGCTGGCTAAGATTTTGCCGTATGGCTTAAACATTGAAGTATTCCAAATAAAAAACATGGCGACACTATGCCATAGGGCTTTTACATTGGCTAGGGTCTGTTGTTCTTTATAGTTCGGATTTTTTATCGACTAGGGTTCTGTGCAGGCATGAGGATAAATAAACAGCTGCTATAAAAAAAGCCTGCATAAGCAGGCTTTGGTCACTGGATTAGTATGTTAACTATTCAGCGGCAGCTGGCTTGTCGCTAGCTGGCTTAGCATCTTTAATGCTTAAACGAACACGGCCTTGACGATCAATCTCAAGAACCTTAACGTCTACCATTTGGCCTTCTTTCAAGAAGTCAGTTACTTTCTCAACGCGCTCTTCAGCGATTTGAGAGATGTGAACTAGACCATCTTTACCAGGAAGCACTTCAACGAATGCACCAAAATCAACGATGCGTTTAACGGCGCCGTTATAGATCTTGCCCACTTCAACTTCAGCGGTAATCGCTAAGATACGAGCAATCGCGTCTTTCGCTTTATCGTTGTCAGTTGAAGCAATTTTAACAGTACCATCGTCTTCGATTTCGATAACACAACCAGTTTCTTCGGTTAGTGCACGAATAGTCGCGCCGCCTTTACCAATGATGTCACGGATTTTATCCGTAGCAACCTTGATGGTAGTAATGCGTGGTGCGAATTCAGAAACATCGTCACGTGGGCCAGAAAGTGCTTCGTCCATCACGGTAATGATGTGTAGGCGAGCAGCTTTAGCTTGGTTTAAAGCGATTTCCATGATGTTGCGCGTGATACCTTCAATTTTGATATCCATTTGCAACGCCGTGATACCACCAGTAGTACCTGCAACTTTAAAGTCCATGTCACCTAAGTGATCTTCATCACCTAAGATATCTGAAAGAACAACGAATTCTTCGTCTTCTTTAACAAGACCCATCGCGATACCCGCAACAGATGCTTTAATTGGAACACCAGCATCCATTAGCGCAAGTGATGTACCACAAACAGAAGCCATTGAGCTTGAACCGTTTGATTCAGTGATTTCAGAAACCACACGAATTGCATACGGGAATTCTTCTGATGTAGGCATAACAGCCAACATGCCGCGCTTAGCAAGACGACCGTGACCAATTTCACGACGCTTAGGCGAACCAACCATGCCAGTCTCACCAACACATGAAGGTGGGAAGTTGTAGTGCAACATGAACTTGTCAGAGATTTCACCCATGATGCTGTCGATGCGCTGTGCGTCACGTTCAGTACCAAGTGTAGCCGTTACTAACGCTTGAGTTTCGCCACGAGTAAATACAGCAGAGCCGTGAGTACGTGGTAAAACGCCAGTCATTACGTCAAGTGCACGGATCATTTCAGGATCACGGCCATCGATACGTGGCTTACCTGAGATAATTCGTGAACGCACTACGTTTTTCTCAACGTCATGTGCAATTTCAGAAACTGTCTTAGTATTAACGTCTGCATCATCAGCAACCATCGCAGCAATAACATCACTGGTGATAACGTCGATAGCGTCTTTACGTTCCATCTTATCGGTGATTTGATAAGCAGTATCGAAACGCGCTTCACTTAGCTCTTTGATTTTAGCAACTAATGTTTCGTCAACTACTGGAGCAGCCCAATCCCAAGCAGGTTTGCCCGCTTGTGCTTTAAGTTCTTTGATTGCGTTAATAACAACTTGTTGTTGCTCATGACCAAAGGTCACAGCGCCAAGCATTACTTCTTCAGAAAGAATGTCAGCTTCAGATTCAACCATTAATACTGCGTTTTCTGTACCAGCAACCACTAAGTCTAATTGGCTGTTTGCTAGTTCAGTTTTTGTTGGGTTAAGAACATATTGACCGTCAACATAACCAACACGTGCACAACCGATAGGACCATTAAATGGTACGCCAGCAAGAGAAATAGCAGCAGAAGTACCAATCATTGCAACGATATCTGGGTTAACTTCTGGGTTAACAGATACTACAGTAGCAATAATTTGTACTTCGTTTAGGAAGCCAGCTGGGAATAGTGGACGTATTGGACGGTCAATAAGACGACAAATCAGTGTCTCATTTTCACTTGGACGACCTTCACGCTTGAAGAAACCACCTGGGATTTTACCAGCAGCGTAAGTACGCTCTTGGTAGTTAACTGTTAGTGGGAAAAAGTCACGACCTGGGATCGCTTTCTTTTTTGCCACACACGTTACCATAACTACGGTGTCGTCCATATTTACAAGTACAGCGCCGTCTGCTTGACGTGCAATTGCACCAGTTTCGATGGTCACATTATGCTGACCATATTTAAATGTTTTGATTGTAGGATTCACTGATTGAATTTCCTTTATATTTTATTCATCTTTAAGTTCGAGCAATAGTATACGGGCTGGCGAGATGATTTAAAAGGCTCTACCAACAATGATTTATTTCGCAGCGACAGGAAGGCATATCGTTATATTTCGATAATAGATTTTATCTGACCAGAGTGCTCAATTATCTTGAGTTTCGCATTATCTTTTGGCAATAATTTGACCACTAATTTAACAGCACCGGTATCAATGCCTTGTTCTAATTCGTTTATCCTCACTACAAATTTACTCACATCATTAGACCATTGCTATAAAATGGCACTAAATAATAAACGTGAGCATGGTTTTCAATCAAAATTAGCCGAAAAAAAAGGAGCCGTTAGGCTCCTTTATTAACGCTTGCGCGTTCTCAATCTGTCGATTAACGACGTAGACCAAGTTTAGCAATTGTTTCTTGGTACTTAGTAACGTCTTTACGCTTTAGGTAATCAAGTAACTTACGACGGCTAGCAACCATGCGTAATAGACCACGACGTGAGTGATGATCATGAATGTGCTTTTTGAAGTGACCCTGAAGATGGTTGATTTGTGCAGTTAACAAAGCAACTTGAACTTCTGAAGAACCAGTATCGTTTGCATCACGGCCGAAATCTTTGATGATTTGGCCAGTTTGGATAGCGTTTAGTGACATAATAAACTCCAATGTTTATAAGATTTAAAAAATGTGTATCGCCGATCACTAATTCAGCCATACGTCGAGCGCGGTATACTACCAGTAAAATGATAATAAACAAGCTTTAATAACAAGCCTGTCAATGCTTATTGACAAGAAGACTTATTCTTCGCCAAATACCACTAAGCGTTTAGGTTGTACCCGCCCTTGATCATCAATAATGCCAACGCCAATAAAGCGTTTTTCATCACCAACGGTCATGCGAACAAGTAAACCTTCTGCCATTTCGTCCACAGCAACAGGATTACCATGCAATGCGTTAACCGCAAGCTCTTCACTGATATTCGCTTCTGGGAAATCGCTAACCGCGGTATCCATTGGCAATAATAGTGGGTCAAGATAAGTGCTCGGCTCAATGCCTTCATCATTGGCTTTATCCAATAATGCTTGCAATTGTTCTAAGCTAACCATCTTCTCTTGCGGGTAATTAGCCACTTCAAGACGACGTAACATGGTGATATGCGCGCCACATCCAAGCATCTCACCCAAGTCATCGATGATTGTACGAATATACGTACCCTTGCTAACGTGTAATTCAAGCTCTAATTCGTCACCTTCATGGCGATGAAAAATAAGCTCAAACACGTTTATCTCACGGGCAGCACGCTCGATTTCAATGCCTTGTCTGGCATACCAATACAATGGCTTGCCTTGATGTTTCAAAGCTGAAAACATCGACGGCACTTGCATGGTCTTGCCACGAAATGATTCGAGCTTAGCTAATAAGTCATCATTAGAAAAAGTGATGTCACGGGTTGTCACCACTATCCCGTCACTGTCGCTAGTATCTGTACGCTGACCAAGTTTTGCGATAACGCGATAACGCTTATCCGATTCAAGCAGGTATTGCGAAAATTTAGTCGCTTCACCTAAACAAATCGGCAACATGCCAGTAGCTAATGGATCTAAAGCTCCGGTATGCCCTGCTTTTTGCGCAAAATAAATACGTTTTACTTTTTGCAAAATATCGTTAGAGCTATGCCCTGTTGGCTTATCTAGCAAGATCACGCCATCGATTAAACGACCTTTACGCTTACGTGCCATTGTTACTTGCCCTCAGACTCAGACTCTGACTCTGATTCAGATTCAATATCAGGGTTATTAGCTTTGTCTTCACGAACGGCCTTATTCACTAGGCTAGTCATGCGAATACCTTCGCTTAATGACTTATCGTAGAAAAACTTTAACTCAGGCACGATACGTAGGCGCATTTTACTGCCCATTAATGAACGTATATAAGGAGCGGCTTCGCCTAACATCTCTACCGATTTTTTAATCAACTCGGCGTCATCGTTTAAGATAGTAAAATAAACTTTTGCGTAAGACAGATCACGAGACAAATCAACTTCATTGATAGTCACCATGCCAAATTCTTTTACGTTGATTTCGCGCATAACAATTTGCGCCAATTCTTTTTGTATTTGCTGCGCCACTCGGCGACTGCGACTAAATTCTCTAGCCATAATAAACTCCTAATGCCCAATGGCATTAACTTATAGAAACACAGATGGGGGCGTTAAGCCCCCATCTCATAATTGCTCTTTAAACTTATAAAGAACGTTGGATTTCAATGATTTCGAATACTTCGATTTGATCGCCAACACGTACATCGTTGTAGTTCTTAACGCCGATACCACATTCCATGCCCTTACGTACTTCTTGTACGTCATCTTTAAAGCGACGTAGAGATTCTAATTCGCCTTCGTAGATAACAACATTGTCACGTAATACACGAATTGGTTGTGTACGTTTGATAACACCTTCGGTAACCATACAACCAGCGATTGCGCCAATTTTAGGTGACTTAAATACTTCACGAACTTCTGCTAAACCAATGATTTCTTGCTTGAATTCAGGGGCTAACAAACCACTCATTGCTGATTTAACTTCGTTAATCAAATCATAAATAACGCTGTAGTAACGCATATCCAAGTTTTCGTTTTGGATAACTTTACGTGCTGTAGCGTCCGCACGAACGTTAAAGCCAAGCATGATTGCATTAGATGCAGCAGCAAGCGTTGAATCTGTTTCAGTAATACCACCAACACCACGGCTAATGATATTAACTTTAACTTCGTCAGTCGACATGCCTTCCAGTGAATCAGCAATCGCTGCTAATGAACCTTCAACGTCAGTCTTAAGAATAACGTTAAGCTCTGAACACTCACCAGCAGTCATATTAGCAAACATATTTTCAAGTTTAGCTTTTTGCTGACGTGCTAGCTTAAGGTCACGGAATTTACCTTGACGATACAAGGCTACTTCACGTGCTTTACGCTCGTCACTAACAACCGTTGCTTCATCACCGGCTTTAGGCACTTTCGACAAACCTAAGATTTCCACAGGGAAACTTGGACCAGCCGACTTAATGTCTTTACCATTTTCGTCACGCATTGCACGAACACGGCCATACTCGGTACCACATAAAATGATATCGCCATGGTTTAGTGTGCCTTCTTGAATCAATACGGTAGCAACCGGACCACGACCTTTATCAAGGCGAGATTCGATAACAACACCAGCAGCATGACCTTGGTCAGTTGCTTTAAGTTCAAGTAGCTCAGATTGCATCAAGATAGCTTCAAGCAACCCGTCGATTCCGTCACCAGTTTTAGCTGATACGTGAACGAATTGCACTTCACCGCCCCAATCTTCTGGGATAACGTCTAATGCAGATAATTCGTTTTTAACGCGATCAGGATCCGCGCCTTCTTTATCCATTTTGTTAACGGCGATAATGATCGGCGCACCAGCAGCTTTTGCGTGAGCAACAGCTTCTTTGGTTTGCGGCATTACGCCATCGTCAGCAGCAACAACGATGATTACAACGTCAGTCGCTTGTGCGCCACGAGCACGCATTGCGGTAAACGCGGCGTGTCCTGGAGTATCTAAGAAGGTGATCATTTGACCATCAACGTCTACATGATAAGCACCAATGTGCTGCGTGATACCACCGGCTTCACCCGCGGCAACTTTAGCCTTACGAATGTAATCAAGCAATGATGTCTTACCGTGGTCAACGTGACCCATGATAGTAACAACTGGTGCGCGTGTTTTAAGTTCGCCTTGGTCACCACGTTCGCTAAGCACAGCATGCTCTAGTTCATTTTCACGAACCAATAGCACTTTGTAGCCCATTTCAGCACAAAGAAGCTCAGCAGTTTCTTGATCAAGCACTTGGTTAATGGTCGCCATAACGCCCATTTTCATCAAGGTCTTAATTACTTCGGTTGCCTTAATTGACATCTTAGATGCCAATTCAGATACCGAGATAGTTTCACCTAAACGAATGTCAGACTTAGCAACAACCGCTGTTTTATCAAAGCTTTGCTTAAGAGCCGTTGGCGCTGATAAAGTACCTTTACGATTACGACCGCCACGTGCATTACCACGTGCGTGAGCGCCTTTTTTGCCGCCACGAGTATCACGTTTCGCTTTTTTCTTCGGACGTTTAGCGCCTTCGTCTGCACGATCTTGCTTGTCTTCTGCTGCGCGCGCTTCATTAGAAGAAGTTGTATGGTAATCGGCCTTTTTCTCGGTCTCTTTACGCGCCTTTTCTTCGCTTGCCCAACGTGCTGAATTCTCTTCGGCAGATTTCTTCACTGCAGCAGCTTCTTGCTCAGCGGCGGCGCGAACATTTTGCGCAGCTAAAGATTCTTGACGCTCTTTAAGCTTGCTTTCTTCTTTTTGATGCTCAGCTGCTTTTGCAACAGCTGCTGGGTCAACTTTAACATTAGCGGCGGCTTGGGCTTTCGCTTTAACTGCAAGTTCTGCTTTTTCTTTCGCTACGGCAGCTGCTTGCTCTTTCACAAGTTCAGCGGCTTCGCGTGCTGCTTGTTGCTCAGTTTCAATTTTCGACTTTTCAGCGGCGGCTTGCGCTTGCTGCTCGACAACTTGCTGCTGGTTTTCTTCTTCACCAGCTGTTGCATCACGTTTAACGTAAGTACGCTTTTTACGTGTTTCAACATCAACGGTACGGCTCTTTTCGCCAGAACCTACTTTCAATGTTGATTTGCTTTTACGCTGTAATGTCATTTTTTTAGGAGCGGCTTCTGCGCCATGCTGACCAGCAAGTAATCCTAATAATGCTTGTTTTTCTTCTAATGACACGTTGTCATTTTTGCTTTTCTTAAATCCTGCTTCAGCAAGTTGCTCGATTACACGCTCTACTGGCGCGCCGATCTCGTTTGCTAAACCATTAACTGTTAATTCTGACATAGTTTTAAATTCCCCTTGCCTTACTTATTCTTGCTCGTCGCTAAACCAACAAATGTTACGAGCGGCCATGATAAGCTCACCGGCATGTTCAGGTGTTAATTCTTCAATCTCTTCAAGATCGTCGATACCCTGCTCTGCTAAATTCTCTAAAGTCACTACACCTTTGCTCGCAAGAACAAATGCTAAATGACGCTCTAACCCTTCAAGAGCCAATAAATCGTCGGCTGGGTGAGCACCATCAAGTGACTCTTCTACTTTTAATGCTTTAGTAGTTAATGAACTCTTTGCACGTTCACGAAGCTCATTGACAAGATCTTCATCGAAACCGTCAATTGCCGTCAATTCATTAACAGGTACGTAAGCGATTTCTTCAAGTGAAGTGAAACCTTCATCAACTAATACTTGTGCAAAGCTTTCGTCAATGTCTAGTTCAGCAGTGAATACGTCAATAACCTTGTTATCTTCCGCTTCATGCTTTTCTTTAAGCTCAGCAACCGTCATCACGTTTAAGTTCCAACCGGTAAGTTGGCTTGCTAGACGGATGTTTTGACCATTACGGCCAATCGCTTGTGCTAGGTTATCTTCTTCAACCGCAAGATCCATGCTGTGCTCGTCTTCATCAACGATAACGCTTACAACTTCTGCCGGTGACATTGCATTAATCACGTACTGGGCAACGTTGTCGTCCCACAATACGATATCAACACGCTCACCACCAAGTTCACCAGAAACAGCCTGTACACGTGAACCACGCATACCAACACAAGCGCCAATTGGGTCAATACGCTTATCATTGCTTTTGACAGCAATTTTAGCACGAGAACCAGGATCGCGTGCGGCGCCCATGATATCTAACATTTCTTCGCCAATTTCTGGCACTTCAATGCGAAACAGCTCAATTAACATATCTGGGTGAGTACGGCTAACACATAGCTGTGGTCCACGATTATCTTCTTTAATGGTATACAACAAACCACGTACGCGATCACCAGGACGGAACGATTCACGTGGAAGTCGATCATCTTTAAAAATAATCGCTTCAGCGTTATTACCAAGATCAATAATGATACTGTCACGACTTGTCTTTTTAACAGCACCAGTCACTAACTGACCAATTTTGTCACGATACTCGTCAACGACCATTTCACGCTCGGCTTCACGTACTTTTTGCACGATAACTTGCTTAGCCGTTTGTGTAGTAATACGGTCAAAATCAGTAGATTCGATTTGATCTTCAACAAAATCACCTAATTGCACAGTATCGTCATCATATTGTGCTGCTGACAAGGTGATTTCTGCTAAAGGATTTTCAATCGCATCATCTTGAACAACTAACCAACGACGAAACGTATCGTATTCACCGGTTTTACGGTCAATTTCAACACGTACTTCAATTTCTTTTTCAGCTTTTTTCTTAGTTGCACTGGCTAGTGCAATTTCTAATGCTTCAAAAATTTTCTCGCGAGGAACGCCTTTCTCATTCGAAACGGCTTCCGTAACTAACAATATCTCTTTGCTCATCTGTATTGCCTCGATCCTTTATTTTTAAACTCTTACCTCGCAATAACTGCTAGCAGTCATTACAGGTATGTGTCTAACAAACACTAATTGTTAAAATTGAGGAACAATATTAGCTTTTTTAACATTGGCTAAAGCTAACGTATATTCCTGTCCATCTACTTTGATGGTAACCATCTCACCATCGACACTGACGATGTTACCCTTGAAATTACGACGACCATCGGTAGGCATAACCGTTTGCATGCTCACTACTTCACCGATACGGCTACTGTAATGATGGCCCTTAAATAATGGACGATCCAAACCAGGAGAAGATACCTCTAAGGTATATAAGGTACTAATTGGATCTTCTACGTCTAATACAGCACTAACCTGATGGCTAACTAACGCGCATGCATCTACATCAATGCCATTCTCATGGTCAATGAACAAACGTAAAATTGAATGTTTTCCAGCACGAATAAATTCGATGCCTACTAACTCAAAACCCGCGGCTTCCACAGCAGGTTCAAGTATTCCTAATAAGCGATTATCAATAGTCGACAACACTAACTCCTAAAATTAAAAATGAACCACTATAAAAATCGTCTGCAACGACTTTGATAGTGGCACGGTTAAACTCAAACATTTTACTTAGGCGTAAAATGCAAAAAAGGGCTATAAGCCCAGTTATAAATGGATAATCAACCCATTTGATGTGATATATCAAATGCTTCCTAATAGAAGAATTTGATATTACAGGTACAAAAAACCCCGACTAAAAGCGGGGCTAAAACTGGACCCTGTATATTAGGTTGCCCTAATAGCCACTCTAACTTACCTTTCGACTCGTTAACTAGTGGACTTAATACGATTGCAAAAGCATTTGTAAATCACTGCTGGCCTTCGAGTTTGCACTGCAAAAAGGGCATTTGTGACAACCGCATTGGATACAGGCGAGGATTATACGCTTGCGCGGCAAAGATTCAAGGATAACAACGAAATTCTTCGAATAAATACCAATTGCAGTAAATAACTGCACACTTGTACTGATTTAACTAGCGACAACGGCATTGCTTCCAATCGCAATAGCCTGCAATAAGTTGGCAATGTTTTCGATGCATTACTCCAATATCGACATCCTTGTCGAAATCAATCAAGCACCTCATCACAGGATGTAGGCCTTTATGTTCAGCCTGGAACTATGAATATGTGCGCTAATTCGTTTATCCTCGTTACAAAATTGGCCACTTAAATAATACAATTAGAATTATATCGCGCATAAATAACAAGCAAAAAAAAAGAATCGCCGAAACGATTCTTTTTTTAGCCCTTGAAAGGCATTTAATTTGGTGCGGATAGGGGGACTTGAACCCCCACGCCCTTACGAGCACCAGCCCCTCAAGCTGGCGTGTCTACCAATTCCACCACATCCGCGAAATCTTTGTTGCTAGTACCTATTAGTTCGGTACATCGCTATCTTTTGACGATGGCACTTCAGTTGCAATTGGTGCATCTGTCGTTACTGAGTCAATACTTAAATTCTTAAATTCACTTGGCTTTTTCGCTCGCTCTGCAGTGATGTTGCCTAGTATTAAACTAATCACAAAAAATACAGTGGCTAAAACACCAGTACTACGAGTTAGGAAATTACCCGCGCCTGACGATCCAAATACGCTGCCCGCTGAACCGCTACCAAAAGACGCGCCCATATCGGCACCCTTGCCTTGTTGAATCAACACTAAACCAACGATAGCTAAGGCTACAATCAAATAAATTACAATCAGTACTTCGTACATTATTTTTACTCTATGCGTTTTGGCAAATTGACATGAATTTTTCTACAACTAAGCCGGCTCCGCCAACTAGTGCACCATTTATGTCTTGTTGCTTGAATAGTTCAGCAGCGTTTTTTTCATTAACACTGCCGCCATATAAAATTCTTACACCAGCGGCTACTTCTTCATCATGCTTGGCTAAGTGCGAGCGTATAAATTGATGAACTTCTTGTGCCTGATCTGGGGTTGCGCTTTTTCCTGTGCCGATAGCCCATACAGGCTCGTAAGCAATCACACCATTTTTAAATGATTCGATGCCACATAAATCAACCACAGCGTCTATATCGTTAGCGATAATCGTGAATGTTTCTTTCGCGTCACGTTGTTGCTCTGACTCACCAGTACAAAGAATTGGCGTTATGTTGCTTGCCAATGCCGTCTGGTATTTTTTTGCCACTAATTCGGGTGTTTCACCAAAAAGACTGCGACGTTCAGAATGCCCCACAATAACATGGTCAATTCCAATTTCGCTTAACATCTCTGTAGAGATTTCACCTGTAAATGCGCCAGACAATTTATCGCTCAAGTTCTGTGCACCAACTTGGATAACCGAGTTATTAGCAGATACTTGTCTTTTAAAACTTTCTAAATAGACACTGGCAGGACAAACTACCACGTCAACGTCTTTTATCACGCTAGCGTTAAATTTAGTTGTAAATTCAGCGATTAATGCGTTATTACCGTTCATCTTCCAATTAGCAGCAATAAGAGGTTTCAGTTGGTTCATTTTTGTCTCTCCAATAAAGCGCTGCGAATAATAACGATTCTTTTCGTTTGTTACAAGACACAACGCCAAAAAAGTTAGGTTTTACAACTGTTCGCTCTATTTTTAGGCGCTCAGTGTTGTTTTTCCAGTATTACGTGATAACAAAGTTAAATGCGCGCTTAGGCGCATACTTTCTCCACAACGCCGCTAATCGATTTTGCGAAGCCTTCTACTTCAGCTAAATCAACACCTTCTACCATTACTCGTATGAGTGGTTCGGTGCCAGACTTACGCAATAAAACGCGTCCTCGATCGCCTAATGCATTCTCGGCATCAACAACAGCTTGCAACACTGTTTTGTCTTCAAGTGGGTTATTCCCCCCTTTAAAACGCACATTAATCAGTATTTGGGGTAACAGTGTCATGCCGTTGCGTAACTCTTTTAGAGTAAGTCCAGAGCGACATACAGCCGCTAAGATTAACAGCCCCGCCACCACGCCATCACCCGTTGTATTATGTTCAAGAGAAATGATATGACCAGAATTTTCGCCGCCAATATGCCAGTTATGTTCAACTAACTTTTCTAATACATGGCGATCACCAACATCGGCGCGCACAAATGGAATACCTAAATCACGCAGCGCCAACTCTAAGCCCAAATTACTCATCTTGGTGCCAACAACACCACTATGACCTAATTTTCCACTTTTCAAGGCTTCACGAACGATAATAAACAACGTTTCGTCACCGTCTAACGCGCTACCCTCACCGTCGACCATCATTAAGCGATCGCCATCTCCGTCTAATGCGATGCCCAAATCGGCTTTTTGCGCCACGACTTCTTTTTGTAAATTGGCAAGATCGGTGGCGCCATAACCTTTATTGATATTAAGGCCGTCAGGCGAGCAACCAATGGCAATGACTTCTGCGCCAAGTTCACTAAATACTGCGGGGGCAATGTGATACGTTGCGCCATGAGCACAATCGACCACTATTTTTAAACCGTGTAGCGATAATTCATTAGGGAAATTGCTTTTGCAGAACTCAATATAGCGTCCCGCCGCATCTTCGATGCGAGTGGCTCGTCCTAAAAACTCCGACTCAACACAACCCATCTCTTTATCGAGTTCGGCTTCAATGGCTAATTCAAGATCGTCGTCTAACTTTGTGCCGTTTGACGAGAAAAATTTAATGCCGTTATCGTAATATGGGTTATGTGATGCGCTGATGACGATGCCAGCTTCGGCGCGGAATGTTCGGGTTAAATAGGCCACTGCAGGCGTGGGCATCGGTCCGACAAAGGCGATATCAATACCCGCCGCCGATAAACCAGCTTCAAGCGCCGATTCCAACATGTAGCCAGAAATGCGTGTATCTTTGCCAATAATAACTTTATTGGTGCCATTTTTTGACAATACTTTTCCGGCGGCATACCCTAATCTCATGGCGAAAGCCGGCGTTATGATCCCTTCACCCACTTTGCCACGGATACCATCGGTACCAAAGTATTTACGATTTGACATGTTATTCCTTGTTTATATTAACTTAGCTTTTTTTATTTAGTTGTATTAACTTAATTCTTTAATTACTGGCAAAAATTGGTCATTTTCAGCACCGCCAAAACGTCTGCGGTTTCTTTGACGTCATGCACTCGAATAATACCGGCACCTTGTTGGGCACATAATAACGCACCCGCTAGACTGGACGCTAGGCGTTGATCAACTTTTCTTGTTAATAATTGATCAAACATGCTTTTTCGAGACAAACCCGCCAATAATGGCAGTGAGAATGTCGAAAACTGATTGAATTGTTCAATCATCAAGAAGTTGTGCGCCATGGTTTTACCAAAACCAAAACCAGGATCTAATATTAACGCAGATCGCTTGATGCCAGCGTTAAGGCAGGCGTCAATACGCGATTCAAAAAATGCCATCACCTCGTCAATAACATGATGATATGACGGCGCATGTTGCATGTTTTTCGGCTGCCCTTGCATATGCATTAAACAAATCGGCACCTGGGCCAGCGTCGCAGCACGTAGCGCGCCAGGCATTTGCAATGCGCGTACGTCGTTGATTAAGTTGGCGCCAGCGTTAACGCCCTCGGTCATCACGCGTGCCTTGCTGGTATCAATCGATATCCACACATCAAAACGTGTGGCTATCGCCTCAATGATAGGTAATACCCGATCAAGCTCTTCTTGTTCACTGACCATCGCGGCACCCGGACGCGTTGACTCACCACCAACATCTATGATGGCCGCACCATTAGCTATCATCGCGTCAACTTGCGCCAACGCTGCATCTTGTTGATTAAAGTGTCCGCCATCAGAAAATGAGTCTGGTGTGACATTTAAAATACCCATGATTTTGGGGGTATCTAAAGACAGTATTTTATTTTTGTGTTGAATTTTCATATGTGACATACCCAAAATCATTGGAATTGCAGTGCAGGTTTTCAGTTCCAGACAAAACCAGAGTACCTACATCACTGCTTTAGCTGACTTCCTTATGCCACTGGCATAAGGGTTCTACTTTCGCTCTAGGCAAAGCCGTCAAGGTTCGAATCGCCTGAGCTTATTGAGCCCTTAGCCAGATAAAAGCTAAGTGATTGCGATTCGAATCCGCCGACACAAAATGTTCTGGAAACATTTTGAGCGTTGCTTGCGACGACCTTTGGTGAAATACACGGATGTATTTCATAATGAAACTGCGGTTTCAAGGATGACGGGTATAAAACCATCATCAATCAGTCGCTAAAAAAAAGCCCCGAATCAACGGGGCTTTTTATGGTAACAATTCGATTATGACGTAGGTGCGTCAGTCGATGGTTTGCTAGTATCTAGCGTTGTTACAGTGTCGTCTTTTTTATCTTCGGTATTTGATGAGTCACCACTAGCGGTTGGAGTATCATCACCGCTGCTGTTTTTATCGGTGGTATTCCAACTTGCAGGAGGACGAGGGGTAACGCGTTCCATTAAGTCGTCAATTTGCAACGCATCAATCGTTTCGTATTTCATTAACGTATCTTTCATGGCGTGCAATACATCAATGTTGTCTTTTAGTATTTGCTCGGCACGTTGATAGTTACGATCGACAAATACGCGTACCTCAGCATCGATAGCACGGGTGGTTTCTTCAGACATCTGCTTGTTTTTGCCAACGCTGCGTCCTAAG
Source organism: Psychrobium sp. (assembly GCA_013214905.1). Lineage (GTDB taxonomy): Bacteria > Pseudomonadota > Gammaproteobacteria > Enterobacterales > Psychrobiaceae > Psychrobium. Next base: position 18,575 of record JABSRV010000016.1, read on the forward strand.
AATACTTCACCTTCTTCTTCGGCGTATAACAATGGTCCCATTTTTTCAGATAGACCCCATTGCGTCACCATCTTACGTGCGATATCTGTCGCACGTTCGATATCGTTTGACGCGCCAGTGCTAACCTTATCTACACCATAAATTAGCTCTTCGGCAATACGACCACCGTAAAGACTAGAAATCATGCATTCTAAATGCTCTTTAGTATGACTAAGGCGATCTTTTTCTGGCAAATACATGGTCACGCCTAATGCACGGCCACGAGGAATGATGCTTACTTTGTATACGGGATCATGTTCAGGCACTAAACGTCCAACAATGGCGTGTCCAGCTTCATGGTAAGCGGTCATTTCTTTTTCTTCTTCGGACATCACCATTGATCGGCGCTCGGTGCCCATCATGATTTTGTCTTTAGCTTTTTCGAATTCTTCCATGCCCACTACGCGCTTTTCACCGCGAGCTGCAAATAATGCCGCTTCGTTAACCAAGTTGGCTAAATCTGCACCAGAAAACCCTGGCGTGCCGCGACCAATAACACTGGCTTTAACATCATCACCTAATGGCACTTTACGCATATGTACTTTAAGAATTTGTTCACGACCACGAATATCAGGCAAACTGACAGTCACTTGACGATCGAAACGACCAGGACGTAATAACGCAGGGTCTAAAACGTCTGGACGGTTAGTCGCAGCAATAACGATAATGCCTTCATTACCTTCAAAACCATCCATTTCAACCAACATTTGGTTTAGTGTTTGCTCGCGTTCGTCGTTACCGCCGCCTACACCAGCACCACGTTGACGACCGACCGCATCAATTTCATCGATAAAGATGATACAAGGCGCCGACTTTTTAGCTTGTTCAAACATGTCACGTACACGAGATGCACCAACACCTACAAACATTTCAACAAAATCAGAACCTGAAATGGTGAAGAACGGTACTTTAGCTTCACCGGCAATCGCTTTAGCTAACAAGGTTTTACCAGTACCAGGAGGGCCGACTAATAAGATACCCGTTGGAATACGGCCACCTAACTTTTGGAAACGTGTTGGCTCACGTAGATAGTCGACTAATTCAGCAACTTCTTCTTTCGCTTCGTCACAACCAGCAACATCGGCAAAAGAGGTATTGATTTGGTCTTCACCCACCAATTTTGCTTTTGATTTACCAAATGACATCGCGCCTTTACCACCGCCACCTTGCATTTGACGCATGAAGAATATCCATACCCCTATCAGCAAAATCATCGGGAACCACGAGATGAATATATTAGTTAGAAAACTTGATTTCTCCGGCGCAGTACCAGTCGTACGCACACCTTTCAAAATCAAGGCATCCATTAACTTAGAATCATAAGCGGGCACAACTGTCGTAAAAGTAGAGCTATCACGGCGCTTACCGGCGATAATCTTACTATGTTCATCGAAAGTTACTTCGCTAACACTACCGCGATCAATTTCCGCTATAAAAGATGTGTAATCTATTTCGGATCATGTATTCTCATCTGTACTCATAAAATAAAATAATGACATTAATAC
>JABSRV010000016.1:20128-34289 GCA_013214905.1 Psychrobium sp.
CCGTTTAAGGTAATTCCGTCTTCACTGACCATAATTTTTGCCACACTGCCCCGTTCAACCTCTTGAACAAAAGATGTGTAATCTAATTTGTTAGCAGCAACATTATCACCACCAAACCCCTGAAATACTGACATTAATACAACGGCAATAACGAGCCAAAGTATCAGGTTCTTAGCCATATCACTCAAAGTAATGACCTCTTCTCTTGGTTAAAAATAAAAATATATATGCAGCTTATCAATTGAAAATACAATGTAACATTAAAAATATGTCACTAATTGTAAATGCGAAAAATCTGCGGTATTAGCAGGTTACTATACTTTATAGCCCGTAGCTACTATATAGACCTCACGAGAACGATCTCGCGACGAATCAGGTTTTCTAGTACGTACGGTAGTAAACATTGTGCGTATTTCTTTTATGTATTGCTCGTACCCTTCACCCATAAAGACTTTGACCGCAAAGCTGCCATTACTTGTCAAAACGTGACGGCACATGTCTAACGCTAATTCCACCAAGTACATCGCACAAGGCTGGTCAATTGAAGTAGTACCACTAAAATTAGGCGCCATATCCGACAAAACCACGTCGACTTTTTTGTCACCTACGCGATCCAACAAAGCATTAAGGACCGACTCTTCTCTGAAATCACCTTGTAAAAAAGCAACGCCAGCCAATGCATCCATCGGTAATAAATCACAGGCAATAACCTGACCTTTATGACCTACTATGTTGGACGCAAATTGTGACCAACCACCTGGAGCGGCTCCTAAGTCAACCACAGTCATGCCTGATTTTATTAATTTGTCTTTATTTTGAATTTCTTCCAACTTAAAAACGGCACGCGAACGCAGACCTAATTTATGTGCTTTTTGCACATAATGATCATTAAAATGTTCTTCAATCCAGCGATTGCTGCTTTTGGTGCGGCTTTTTCTTTCGTGCTTCAATGTATTAATTCCGATGATAAGCGTTGCTTATTAGCAAACTGATTAACTATTGTCGCAAAATTGTCGTCTATTTGCGAGCTAGCTATTGGTATTAATATGTATATGGGGGTAAAATATCGGCCTTTCAACCCTGATATAGAGAAATATCCAACAATGAATTTAAGCAATAAGCAAAAACAACACTTAAAAGGACTGGCACATAGTTTGAAACCTGTTGTTCAACTTGGTTCAAATGGCCTTACCGAAGGTGTTTTAGCTGAAATTGATAATGCTCTAGCATTTCATGAGCTAATTAAAGTTAAAGTTGCTACAAGCGATCGCGAAATGAAAAAGCTAATTATTGAAGCTATCGTTCGTGAAACTGGGGCACTAAACGTACAGACTATTGGCCATATATTGGTCATTTATAAAGCCAACGATGAGCCTAAGATCGTACTGCCTCGTTAATTCTTAACGGGTATATACCCGTCATCCTTGAAACCGCAGTTTTATTATGAAATACATCCGTGTATTTCACCAAAGGTCGTCGCAAGCAACGCTCAAAATGTTTCCAGAACATTTTGTGTCGGCGGATTAGAATCACTTATAAATATAAGCTCAGGCGATTCGAACCTTGACGGCTGCACTGCAATTCCAATGATTTTGGGTACAAAAAAGGCATTGCTGACGAGCAATGCCTTTTTTTATGGCCAAAAACTTTAGGACAATAATACCTAAATATATTTCACGTCAATAATTTCAAACTCTTTGGTGCCACCTGGGGTAATCACTTGAACATCATCCTCCAAAGACTTGCCTATAAACGCACGGGCAATCGGGGAGCCAAGAGATATTCTGTTTTGCTTAATATCTGCTTCATCTTCACCAACGATATGATAAGTTACTTCTTTATCTGTATCTAAATCAATAGCAGTTACCGTTGAACCAAAGATAACCTTGCCCTTGTTAGGGATTTTTGTAACATCAATCACTTGTGCATTTGATAGTTTGCCTTCAATTTCTTGAATGCGCCCTTCACAGAAACCTTGTTCTTCACGAGCCGCGTGATATTCAGCGTTCTCTTTTAAATCACCGTGCTCACGAGCCAAAGCGATATCGGCAACGATGCGTGGACGTAAAACACCTTTTAATTGGTCAAGTTCTTCACGTAGTGCCACGGCACCTTGCTGGGTCATTGGTACTAAACTCATAATGTCTCTTTAAATAATATGGCCAACGTCAAATAAAGTTTGAGCTGACATGGGGTATAAATATGACAAGCATTTTAGAGCAGGCTTAGCGCAATGGCAATACCACACAGAAAAAAGCAAAAAAAAACACCGTTAAACGGTGTTTTTTAAATGTGTATTGCAGCAAACTAATTTAATAATTCATCTGTTTTTGCTGCCATGATAAAATCATTGCGATGCAAACCACCAATGGCATGAGTCCACCAAGTCACTGTCACTTTGCCCCATTCCGTTAAAATGCCTGGATGATGAAATTCAGCTTCTGCTAATGCGCCTAACTTATTGGTGAATGCTAACGCTAATTTGAAATTCTTAAATTTATATTCACGCTGTAATTGCATCACAGTGCCTACAGAAATTGGTGTCCAATCAGGGATCTGCTTCATTAAACCCGCTAATTCTTGGTCTGATACTTGAGGCGCGCCCGCTTGGCACGCTTCACATGTCGCTTCGCTTAAACTCATAATATGTACTCTCTTTAACTATTTTTAATAACTGCGGACTATCTATGCTGTTTTGATTTTTGCGGTAAATTTAGCTGGTAGCAATCCTAACTCAATAGCTTTATCGACTAGCGACATTAAGTCAAGTTTGGTCAATTCGGTTAACTGATCCATGCTTTCTAAAATAAAGTATTGCGGCTGTAATATATCAATACGATAAGGGGTCCGAAAAACGGTTAGCGGATCTAACGGGGTAATCTCGGCTTCTTTACGATAGGCGTATTGGGTTTCACCTGGTGATGAAATAATACCTCCTCCGAAAATCCTTAAGCCGTCATCACTGCGTACCAAGCCAAATTCCACCGTGAACCAATATAATCGAGCCAAATACACACGTTGTTGTTTGGAAGCCGCAAGTCCAAGTTTGCCATAATGCTCGGTGAAATCTGCGAACTGTTGATTGGTTAACATCGCACAATGACCAAATATCTCATGGAATATGTCTGGCTCTTGCAAGTAATCAAACTCTTCTCTGCTACGGATAAAGGTAGCAACCGGAAACTTTTTATCTGCCAATAGACGAAAGAACTCTTCAAAACCGATTAACGCTGGCACGGGGGCCGTTTGCCAGCCTGTTGCTTTTTGCAATACACTATTGAGTTCATCTAATTGCGGCACGCGATCTTTCGCTAAATTTAATAACTTAAGGCCCGCCATGAATTCATCACAGGCGGTGTCACTAATCGTTGACATTTGGCGCTCTAACAGCTCAGCCCAAATCTTATTTTCTTCGGCACTATATTCGATGTAACCTCTTTCATCAGGCTGTTTTGCTTGGTATTTAGAAACCTTTGCCATGCGTCATCTTACCTCTCGTTTTTATTATCATTATAAAATGCAGCGCTTAGCTAGCGAGCTATGCATTACTATAACCATAAAGAATTTGAAAAAGCAGTAATCGCTTAATGTTAACATTTTTGGCTAATGTACGTTTTTCTTTACGCAGACTCTAAAACGTAAAAACCGCGATCAATGATCACGGTTTTTGCAGGCTACTGTTAACATCTGTATTTATTGTGGTGTGCTTTTCTTTACTTTAATGTAAACATACACGGCCAAAAAGCCTCCTATACTAAGTAATATAAACATGCCAATCATTGATGCTATTGCTTCTTCACTGCCTGTAAGTAGTTGCCAAATGCTCATAAGTTATCTCCAAAATTGTTTTGATAACATCATTTTAGCTAACTCATTAAATACAATACTGCGCTAGATCAATGAAGCGCTTCTAAATATTAACTGTTATTGATCAAGGACAATGAATTGGCTAAATCATCGATCAAATCTTGACTGTGCTCTAAACCAACGGATATGCGGATCAAGTTATCAGATATACCAGCTAACGCACGTGCTTCGGGTGTATATGGAGAATGCGTCATTGAGGCTGGATGTTGAATGAGTGATTCTGCATCACCTAGGCTAACCGCTATTTTAAAAATACTTAATTGATTAAGAAAAGAGATAGATTGCTTATAATCTGCATTTAACTCGAACGCAATTACCCCGCCCGCTTTACTCATTTGCTTTCCAATAAACCGATGCGCTGCATGACTCTTTAAACCAGGGTAATGCACCTTTGATACGCTGGGGTGCTCTTCTAAAAACGTGGCGATCTTCATCGCATTTTCACAATGTCGATCCATGCGCACCGCTAATGTTTTCAGGCCACGTAAAATAAGCCAGGCGTCATGTGGACTAATGGTTGCGCCCATATCTTTTAAGGTGGTAAATTTGATCAACTCTATTTGCTCTTTACTGGCACAAATAATACCGGCGATAACATCGCCATGGCCATTAAGATATTTGGTCGCGCTATGGATCACCACGTCAATGCCAAAGTCTTTTGGCTTCTGCAAATATGGAGTTAAAAACGTATTATCGACAAAAGACAGTAAGTTATTTTTTTGTGCGAACTGGCCAATCCATGCTAAATCAAATACTGCCATATTTGGATTAACCGGCGTTTCCAAAAATATAGCCTTGGTATTTTCACGCAATGCAGCGGTGACTTGCTGATGATCTGACATATCAACCATGGTGACTTCAATACCAAAACGTGCAAACTGTTCGGTTAACAACGCATAGGTACAGCCATAAACTGCGTTAGATGATATGAGATGATCGCCCATCGATAGATTAGCCATTAATGCCGAGGCTACCGCGCCCATGCCGGTAGCAGTGGCAGCAGCATCTTCCATGCCTTCTAATGAAGCCATTCGCTCTTCTAATTGGCGCGTTGTAGGATTACCTAAACGGGTATAAATATATCCACCCTCTTCACCCGCAAAACGGCGACCACCTTGTTCAGCGGTTTCAAAGATAAAGGTCGAGGTTTGATAAAGAGGCGTTGCTAACGCGCCATATTCATTATCAGGATTAGCACCAGCGTGGATGAGGTTGGTTTCGAAATGACGGCTTTGAGCCATGAATAAACTCCTTAGTTATTATTATTAGATATTTCAATATCACTGTAAGAAGATTTTTCATTGGCTGCAATGCACTTGGCCAAACAGCTTATGTAAATGTGTAACAATTAATTTACAGTGGCCTTCTATGGCACATTACATCGAGGATCCGCCGGAAGATGAAAGACGGCTTTAGCCGGTCCGCAAGATACCTTACAAGTATGTATGTCAGGCACATTACATTGCAGGAGCAGATGAAAGACGGCTTTAGCCGATCCGAAGGATGCCTTACAAGTATGTATGTCAGGCACATTACATTGCAGGAGCAGATGAAAGACGGCTTTAGCCGGTCCGAAGGATACCTTACATGGATGTAAGGCACAAAAAAACCCGCATAAATGCGGGTTCTTAAGGCTTCTAATCATTGGGGCAGAGAGTGGCTTAACGCTTTGCCAATTTCTCTTTAATACGTGCAGCACGACCTGAAAGGTTACGTAGATAGTAAAGCTTAGCTTTACGAACAAGGCCGCGACGCTTAACTGTGATGCTATCAACCAGAGGGCTGTGAGTTTGGAAAACACGCTCAACACCTTCACCGTTAGAGATCTTACGAACGGTAAATGCTGAATGTAGACCACGTTTACGAATAGCGATTACAACGCCTTCGTATGCTTGCAGACGGGTACGTTCACCCTCTACAACACGAACCTGAACAACAATAGTGTCGCCAGGTGCAAAGCTTGGAAGATCTTGCTTTAGCTGTGCATCTTCGATTGCTTGAATAATTGGATTTTTCATATCTTTCTCATTCCTAGATTATACTGAACTCTTCTAACCTTTGTCTTATTTAACAAAGCTAGCAAGAATTGCTTCTTGCTGGTCAGTCAGAGCTAGGTTGTTTATTAAATCGGGTCGACGTTTTAAAGTTCTCTCTAAAGATTGCTCTAAGCGCCAACGCTTAATTTTTTCATGATTACCACTAAGTAATACTGAAGGTACTGAAAGACCGTCTAAATTTTCGGGGCGAGTATAATGCGGGCAATCTAACAAGCCGTCGCTAAACGAATCTTGTTCGGCCGAGGCCATTTTACCCAATACTCCAGGAACAAAACGCGAGACGGCATCAATTAATGTCATCGCCGGTAGTTCCCCCCCACTTAATACATAATCACCAATAGACCACTCTTCATCGACTAGTGTATTGATAATTCGCTCATCTATTCCTTCATAGCGACCGCAAATAAGAATTAACTTCTCACGTTCGGCCAACTCTTCAACCCCAGTTTGGTCTAAACGACGTCCCTGTGGTGATAAATAGATAACTGTAGCGTCGCCACCCGCCGCTGCTTGCGCAGCAACAATAGCGTCGCGTAATGGCTGCACCATCATTAACATGCCCGGACCACCGCCATAAGGACGATCATCAACGGTGCGATGCTTATCATGGGTGAAATCACGAGGATTCCAACATTGCAACTGTATTAAGCCATTTTTAACAGCACGCCCTGTTATTCCTTGCTCAGTGATCGCTTTAAACATTTCAGGAAATAAAGTAATTATTCCTAACCACATTTAACGTACTCCAAACAATTAAAAATCAGGTTCCCAGTCCACTTCAATAATTCGAGCTTCGCGGTCAACATTTTTGACCACTTGATCGATTACAAAAGGGATTAATCTTTCTTTTTTACCGAAACCATCACGAACATTAGCTTTCACTTGTAGTACGTCGTTAGAACCAGTTTCCATTAAGGCATCTACATGCCCAAAATGGTAACCTTTAAGGTTCTTCACTTCCATACCAATAAGATCCCGCCAATAGAAGTCATCATCATCAAGCTCAGCAAGTTGATCTTGATTAACTGCAATCTTACAACTGGTCAAACGCACTGCGTCATCACGATCATCAAATCCAGCGAAACGAGCTACAACCCCTTTGCCATGACTGCGCCATTGCGCAACTTCCATCGATGTCCACTCTCCGTTAACTTCTACAAGCCAAGAAGAATAGTCAAAGATACTCTCAGGTAAATCGGTATAGGTAGTAATTTTCATCCAACCCTTGACGCCATAAGGTGCACCAACGCAGCCCAACAGCACATTTTCGGTTTGATTACTCATCAAATACCCTTACGCAGCTTTACGCGCGTCTTTAATTAATTTTGCTACACGGTCAGAAGTCTGAGCGCCTAAACCAAGCCAGTGTTCTACACGGTCAAGGTCTAAACGTAGAGTTTCTTCTTGGCCACGGGCCAATGGATTGAAGAAACCTACTTTCTCAATATAACGGCCGTCACGTGCGCGACGACTATCTGCTACTACTACCTGGTAGAAAGGACGCTTTTTAGCGCCACCACGAGCCAAACGAATGGTTACCATAGGTAAATATTCCTCTAATGATTATGGCATTTAAGCCAGAGTGTTAAACTAAATGTTTTCATAACCTAAACTCACTACAACAGCAGTTTTACAACCACAGCAATAATAAAATAAGGTTAACTAGTACGCACCCCAGATTAGAAAGCCCGCAAATTTTACGTGATTTGACAGTTATTGCAACTCAAAGTCGCTATTTAGCTCACATAATTTGAACTGTGCCCACAAAAAATAGGCTGTCAGGTTACGTTTAAGCTCCTGCCATTAGGCTGCAGGCCAATAGCAGCATCAAAAAACCGACTATTATCTCAAAGATTTTCCAAGCACTGGCGCGCTCAAAAATAGGTCGCAATAATCTTGCGCCATAACCCAAGGCAAAAAAGAAGGTAAATGACGCAGTAACCGCGCCAATGGTGAACCCTAGTTTATTATCACTATACTGGGTTGATATGGAGCCAAGTAATACCACGGTATCAAGATAAACGTGTGGATTTAACCAGGTAAAGGCCAAACAGGTTAGCGCTACTTTTAATGCGTTGCCATTGACGCTGGAGCATCCCTCGCCCGCCGGGTTTAATACGTGCGAATAGTGATAACTGCTATAAAAACTTTTTAAAGCGTAAGCAAATAAGAATAATGCGCCTACGTAACGAGCAATCTGCTCGACCATTGGCAATTGCTCGACAATAACGCCAAAGCCAGAGACACCCAGGGAAATTAAAATAGCGTCAGATAACGCGCAAATCATACAGACTAAAAACACGTGTTGTTTTTTCAGGCCTTGCTTTAAGACTAAGGCGTTTTGCGCGCCAATGGCAAAAATCAATGATAACCCTAAGCTAAATCCAGCAATAAATGCGTGCACGGCGTCATCCTTAATTTTACCAGCTGTATTAATAGTTAAAAAAAATGCCATTGTTATCCAATGGCATCATTTTTGTTACTGCGTATGCTAAATCGAGTTTAACGGGGTGGCATGCCGCCAAATCCACCGCCCATGCCCGGAGGCATCATGCCCTTCATGCCGCGCATCATTTTTTGCATGCCGCCTTTACCAGACATCTTTTTCATCATTTTTTGCATTTGCATGAACTGCTTTAAAAGCTTGTTAACATCTTGGATTTGCGTACCAGAGCCTGCTGCAATGCGGCGCTTACGTGAACCCTTAATAATATCAGGACGTTTACGTTCGCCTGGAGTCATCGATGAGATGATGGCTTCCATGCGATTGGTCATTTTGTCATCCATTTGATTTTTAACCGCATCAGGTATATTACCCATGCCAGGCAATTTATCCATCATGCCCATCATGCCGCCCATATTTTTCATTTGCGCAAGCTGATCGCCAAAATCTTCCAGATCGAATCCTTTGCCTTTCTTAAGCTTCTTGGCCAATTTCTCGGCTTTACCCTTATCAACCTTACGCTCGACTTCTTCGATAAGTGATAAAACATCACCCATGCCTAATATACGCGACGCCATGCGATCTGGATGGAACGGCTCTAACGCATCAATTTTTTCACCAACACCCAAGAATTTAATTGGCTTGCCGGTAATATGACGAATCGACAACGCTGCGCCACCGCGCGCATCACCGTCGGTCTTGGTTAAGATGATACCGGTTAATGGCAGCGCTTCATTAAATGCTTTGGCAATATTGGCTGCATCTTGACCGGTCATCGCGTCAACAACAAATAATGTTTCGATTGGATTAACCGCACGATGCAATTCGATGATTTCATTCATCATGTCACTGTCTACGTGCAAACGACCCGCTGTATCGACAATAACAACATCAATAAACTTAGTTTTTGCGTGAGCAACTGCCGCTTTCGCAATCTCGATTGGCTTTTGCGATATGTCTGACGGGAAAAATTCCACTTCAACTTCGCTAGCCAATGTTTGCAACTGCTTAATAGCCGCCGGACGATAAACGTCAGCGCTAACCACTAATACAGATTTCTTTTCACGCTCACGTAAAAATTTAGCAAGTTTTGCAACACTGGTGGTTTTACCAGCCCCTTGCAAACCGGCCATCATTATTACGGCTGGCGGCTGAGCGTTTAAGTTAAGGCTTTCATTAACCTCACCCATTGCTGATTCAAGTTCTGATTGCACTATTTTAACAAATACTTGACCAGGACTTAGGCTTTTGGTGACTTCAACGCCAACGGCGCGTTCTTTAACTTTTGCAATAAATTCACGCACAACTGGCAAGGCAACATCGGCCTCTAATAATGCCATTCTAACTTCGCGCAGTGTTTCTTTTATATTGTCTTCGCTTAAGCGCCCACGACCACTGATATTTTTCAGGGTTTTGGACAAGCGATCGGTGAGATTCTCAAACATACTCAGGCAAACCATTAATAGTGGTTAAAAAATTGTGGCTATTATAACCCGTCAAATTCGCAATGCACCAGTGCAATACGATAAATAAGCAACAACATTTTAAAAACATCACTAAAAACGATATAATCCAGTGCTTAATCTTTTGTAAAACTATGTAAAGTTGCCCTTATTTAACGCAAATTAGGCTATTCTGAGCGCCTTAAAATTTTGAACGTTTATTTGAAAAGTCATGATTAAATTAAAGAAAACTCTACCCTACGTTGTATTAATTAGCCTTTTGGCCATTACTTATTTTATCGCTAACTCAACTCCATCAAGCAGCAAACGTGGTGCGAGGCCGGTGCCTGTACTAACCGTTGAAGCGAAAACAATCGTTGAGCAAGACTTCCAAGTAATTTTACAGTCATTTGGCAAGATTGCGCCAAAAACTCATGGTCAGCTATCATCACAGGTCTCGGGCAAGGTTATCAAGGTAAGTGATAAATTTAATCAGGGTAGTTTTTTTAATCGCGGAGACGTATTGGTGACTATTGATGCACGGGACTTTAATATTCGCGTTGAAACGGCTCAGGCAGAACTCGCCCAAGCACAAGTTGTTGTTGACCAAGAGCTGGCATTGTCTGAAGTGGCGATTCGAGACCGCCGCGCCAGTGGCCTACTCGATGAGGCAACCGACTTGGCACTGCGTAAACCGCAACTATTTGCTGCAAAAGCTAAATTGCAATCGGCCAGTGCCAAACTAAAACAGGCCTTTTTAGACGTAGAACGCACCAAAATAAAAGCGCCGTATGATGGCCGAATATTGAGTAAGAATGTCAGTATTGGTCAGGTCATTAATAGCAACACCGATATTGCTCAAATTTTTGCTACCGACGTAGTGTTGGTCAAATTACCCATAAAAAATTCACAGCTTGCGCTGATTGATTTACCAAATAATCGTTTGAATGACCGTAAATTGCTATTGGATAATGTTGAGAATAGCATCATTATCGAAAATAAAAATGGTTCGGAAATACAGCTATGGTCCGCGAAACTGATGCGCACTACTGGTGAAGTCGACAAAAGCAATCAACAAATTAATATTATCGCTGAGATTACTCAGCCCTTTTCCCATGCCAGTAATCGTGCGCTTAATATTAATCAATTTGTCAGCGCAAAAATTAAAGGCAAGTTATTTAACAATGCGATTGTCGTGCCAAATTCTGCTGTTTATCAGGGTAGCTATCTGTATATTATTGACAACGGCACGTTGCAACGCCGTGACATAGAAATCATTTATCAAGACGATCTACAAACACTCATTGCTAGCGGTCTCTCGGCAGGTGAACAGCTAGTCATTACACCATTAGGTCAAATCAGTTCAGGCACGCCGGTTAAGTTACTTGGCGCAACCAACAAGCGCGGTAAAAAACGCGGTGATCGCGTAAAAAGAAATGGCGAACGCCCTAACAAACCTGCGCAACGCCAAGGGGCTAAATAATGATAGCTTGGTTTGCTAAAAACGATGTAGCTGCTAATTTGGTGATGTTTTCTATTTTAATCATTGGCTTATTGCAATTAAATTACTCGATACCCTTAGAAGTGTTTCCAACCACCGAGCCGAGCCAAATCTCAGTGAGCATGAGCTTGCGCGGTGCAACGCCTGAAGACACTGAAAAAGGCATTGCGATAATCGTAGAAGAAGCGGTTGCTGATCTTGAAGGCATCAAAAAAATCACCAGTCGCTCCAAAGACGGCAGCGCCAGCATCAATATTGAACTTGATGGCAGTGCTGACCGACAAAAACTACTTAACGAAATTAAAAACCGCATCGACGCCATTAATAATTTCCCGGTAGCTGCAGAAAAACCTATCGTTCGTTTAGCAACACGTCAACGTGAAGTGATTAGCGTGGTTATTGCGGGCAGTGTGTCGGAAAAAGAGATACGCCGCTTAGCCGAAAAAGTTAAAGACGATATATTACGTATCGACGGCATTACTCAAGTTGAACTTGATTCGGTTCGCCCGTACGAGATTACAATATCCGTGTCTAAAGATGCCTTGCGCCAATATGATTTAAGCATGAAACAAATCTCTAATGCGATTATCGCCAGTTCAAAGGATTTGTCGGGTGGTAACATTAAAACCAGTGGTGGCGATGTATTAGTACGTTCAACCGGTCAGGCTTATCATCGCGATGATTATGAAAACATTATCATTTTAACCGACCAAGACGGTACACTAATTCGCTTAAAAGATATTGCGAGTGTAAACGATGGTTTCGACGAAAGTGACTTTTCTAGTCGCTTTAATGGCAAGAACGCGGCATTTGTTGACGTTTATCGCATTGGCCAACAAAGCGCGATTGATGTGGCCACTAAAGTCAGAGAATATTTGACCGAGCAACAAGCATACATGCCCCAGGGTGTAGAATTGACGTATTGGCGTGATAGCTCGGTTATTGTAAAAAACCGTTTAAATACATTGCTGACCAATGCCATTCAGGGCGGCATCTTAGTGTTGTTGTTATTGACCTTGTTTTTACGCCCCGCCATTGCCCTATGGGTATTTATTGGTATTCCTGTTAGCTTTATGGGCGCGTTCTTTTTGATGCCGTTAATGGGCGTCACGCTCAATATATTTAGTTTATTTGCGTTTATTTTAGTGCTCGGCATTGTAGTTGATGACGCCATTGTCACGGGTGAGAATATCTATTCACACCTGCGCCACAGTGAATCAGGCCTGCAAGCCGCGATAAAAGGTACCCAGGAAGTGTCAGTGCCAGTGACCTTTGGTATTTTAACCACGGTGGCCGCCTTTATGCCCCTTGCCTTTATTGAAGGGCGCCGTGGTGAGATCTTTGCCCAAATACCCATTGTCGTTATTCCCATTTTATTGTTTTCTCTTATCGAGTCCAAATTGGTACTGCCCTCTCACCTTAAACGTTTGGCGCTGCGTAAAGACAAAGAAGAAAGCAACGTCTTTTCAAGGTTTCAACATCGTTTTGCCGACGGGTTTGAAGATGCGATTTTAAAATATTATCGCCCATTGCTTAATGTTTGTTTGAACAACAAACGCACCACGCTATTTGGTTTTATTGGCATTTTGGCGATTATTGTTAGCATGTTAAGCAGCGGTTGGATGAAGTTTACCTTCTTCCCCCGCGTTGAAAGTGAAACCGCGCGTGCGTCATTGTCAATGCCAGCTGGCACACCTTATAACATCACCGACCGTTATATAGGTAAAATGACCGACGCGGCTTTTGCCCTTAAAGCAAAATATTACAAGCAAGAAGGCATTGACCTTATTCTTGATATTAATTCGACCTCAGGCAGTGATGGTCGCTCATCAGCGTCACATCGCGGCCGCGTGATGTTCCAAATCGTACCGCCTGAAGATCGCCAGCTAAAGATAAGTTCAGGTCAATTGATCAAAGAATGGCGAGAGATGATTGGTGAAGTGCCCGGCGCCGAGACATTAACCTTCCGCGCAGAAATCGGTCGTACGTCTAATCCGGTAGATATTCAGTTTTCTGGCAATGAGTTATCGGCGTTAAGCGAAGTTGCGGTGCAAGTGAAGAAACAACTGGCTCTTTATCCTGCGCTTTATGACATCAGCGATTCATTATCTAACGGTAAAGAAGAGTTGCAAATTGAGCTCAACGATTATGCTTACACGCTAGGATTAACGCGCAGTGTGGTATTAAGCCAAATTAGATCGGCCTACTTTGGCATACAGGTACAGCGAATTCAGCGTGGTCGTGATGACATAAGGGTGATGTTAAAATTACCAAAAAGTGAGCGTCTGACCCTTAACGGTTTGCGTGACTTGTCTATTACCAACGCCAGTGGTCAGCAAATACCACTAAGCCAAATAGCCACGTTAACGCCGGGCACATCACCAACCACCATTATACGAATTGATCGTTATCGCACCATGGTTGTTTCCGCTGATGCGATTAAATCAAAAGCAAACATGACATTGATTCAAACCGAATTGCGCCTGTTCATCGATGAATTACTGGTTCAATACCCTAGTATCCATTATCAATTTGAGGGTGAGGCACGGGAACAACGTGAATCATTTAGCTCCATGACCATTGGCGTTATTGTCATGTTACTGGTTATTTATGGATTGCTCGCTATTCCGTTTCAATCATACCTGCAGCCATTAATCGTGATGTCGGTTATCCCGTTTGGCATTATTGGCGCGGTCGCTGGTCATTGGATCATGGGCATGAATTTAACCATTCTAAGTTTAATGGGCATGATGGCACTAGTGGGCGTGGTGATTAATGACTCGTTAGTGCTCGTTGATTACATTAATACCCACTACCGTCATGGTAAGCTCACCTTACAGCAAGCGGTGCT
>JABSRV010000160.1 GCA_013214905.1 Psychrobium sp.
ATGCGGCGTTTATGGAAGGTTTTCTTAGCTCAGGGCATTGCTTAGGTATGTGCGGTGGCATTGTTGGTGCCTTTTCCAATATTATCCCGTTACACCACCGTGCCATGCGTTTTAAATTACCCTATTTAATCAGTTACAACATCGGACGAATTACTAGTTACTGCATTGCAGGGGCACTTATTGCGTATTCTAGTGCTTTTTTTGCGCTTAAATCTGCCGCTATCATGCATATACTCAGTCTTCTTGCGGGACTGATGTTATTGGCTATCGCGTTATACATTGGCCGCTGGGTAAATATTATCAGCAAAACAGAAGTCATTGGTCGATTTATTTGGCCGCTCATCAGTCCGTTGTCAAAACGTTTTATTCCCTTTAAATCTCCCTTATCGGCATTGCCTTTCGGCCTCATTTGGGGATGGGTACCCTGCGGGTTAGTTTACAGTACGTTAACGTGGGCAGCAGCGAGTGCGCAGCCAAGTTCTGGCGCATTGATCATGCTTGGTTTTGGTCTAGGCACCCTGCCAACAATGTTTAGTATTGGCTTAGTAAGCAACGGCTTGACTAGACTTTTGTCTAATAATATTTTTAGGAAAATTAGTGCTATGCTAATATTTTCTTACGCTTTAAACATGATCAGAAATTCTGTTACTAATATAATGCTTTAGTCTGGCTCAATTTTGTTTTAAATGCTAAAGTCGCGGCCTTGCTCAACTCTTAAAGGGACATTCATGAGTTTTCCTACCTGCCAGGGACTAAATACCATACATTGCCAGAATTGCAGCATGTCAGATCTATGCATTCCGTTCTCCCTTAACACGAGTGAAATATCCCAACTTGATAATATCATTGAGCGCAAGAAACCGATCCAGAAAGGTCAAGTCATCTGCGCTGCAGGCTCTGACTTCAAGTCACTGTACGCCATCCGTTCGGGTAGTTTTAAAAGCTATACCATAGCCGATGACGGCGTCGAGCAAGTGACCTCATTTGATCTCGCCGGCGATATCATTGGTTTTGATAGCATCGGTCAAAATGTACATCAAAGCTATAGTGTTGCCCTCGAAACATCGATGGTGTGCGAAATCCCTTATCAAACGATAGATCAATTATCAGCCCATATTCCTCGTTTACGTCAACAAATATTTAGATTAATGAGTGAAGAAATTCGTGCGGATCAGTTTTTATTTCAGTTAATCAATAAACGTAGTGCCCAAGCACGATTGGCTACTTTTATTTCCACACTTGGCGAGCGCCATCACGAACGAGGTTTCTCAATAAGAGAATTTCGTTTAACGATGACCCGAAAAGAAATTGGCAATTACCTTGGCCTAACCATCGAATCAATTTCTCGGTTATTTGGACAATTAAAGAAACAAGGCATTATCGAGCTCAACGGAAAATACATCACGATTATCGATAAAGATGCATTAGCTGCCGTTAGTTTTGGTGATACACCGGCCGTAAAAACATTGTCTAACGTCAATTAATCCTAAAATTTTCAAAGTTTTTTTGACAAAAGCTATTTTTATGTCCCCATTTAGGTCTATTATCAAGATACGCTCTTAATAATAGGCCGACTATCATGATGGAATATAAGAATATATTGGTAATGGTTGATCCAACCAAAGACCAACACCCTAGTCTAGAACGCGCGGCTTTTTTGGCCCGTAGTTATGGAGCCACCATTTCACTGTTTTTATGTATTTACGATTTGTCGTATGAGATGACGTCAATGTTATCCAAAGACGAACGTGAAGCAATGCGCAGCGGCGTGATAGAACAACAAGAACAATGGTTAGTACAACTAAGCGATGGCTATCCAGATTTAACCATTAACTGCACTGTAGCCTGGCATAATCGCGCATTTGAAGCCGCTATCAAACATGTGCAAGCAAACGCCATCGATCTATTGGTTAAATCGACCCGTAAACACGACAAGCTAAAATCTATTATATTTACCCCCACCGATTGGAACTTACTACGTAAATCTCCTTGTGATGTGTTGTTAGTCAAAGATCACGCTTGGCCTAATGGCGGCACAATAGTGACGGCTATTAACGCGGTAAGTGAGGATGAAGCGCACATTAATCTCAATCAAAAGGTGCTACAACACGCCACTGACCTCGCCAAGGTGATTAACGCTAAGGTCAAAGTCGTCAATGGCTATCCCGGCACACCTGTCAACATAGCCATTGAGATCCCCGAATTTAATAGTGATGAATACAACAGTTCAGTTAAAAAACATCATGTTAGTGCTACGCACCGTATCGCAGAACAGTTCTCAATATCATGTGACGATTGTATTGTCGAAGAGGGTTTACCAGAAGATGTCATTCCCCAAGCAAGCAATGCATTAGATGCAGAATTAGTGATCATTGGCACCATTGGTAGAACAGGTTTGTCTGCCGCTTTCATTGGCAATACCGCTGAACATGTAATCGATCGATTGCAATGTGATTTATTGGCGGTTAAACCCGATGGATTTGAATCTCCGGTAAATACCCAAGCCACTTGATAATACAGGCTTCAGAGTTTCCAAGTAGCTTGGGTATAGCTTCTAGCAGAGATTGTTAGTATAATACCGCCCTTTTTACCAGTGGCGATATTATCCAACATGCAACTATCCACCTCACCTGCCTTAGACAGCGCAGACACTAAAGCGCGCATAAAAAGACTCGATAAGCGTCTTTCACGCCATGTAGGCAAGGCTATCAGCGACTTCAATATGATTGAAGATGGCGACAAGGTGATGGTCTGTGTCTCTGGCGGCAAAGACAGCTACGTCATGCTAGATATATTGATGTCGCTAAAAAAGCGCGCGCCAATCCATTTTGATATCATTGCGGTTAACCTCGACCAAAAACAGCCTGGTTTCCCTGAGCACGTATTACCACAATACCTTGCGTCTATTGGCGTTGAATATAAGGTTGTCGAAGAAGATACTTATTCGATTGTGATGGATAAAATACAGCCTGGAAAAACCACTTGCTCACTATGCTCTCGCATGCGCCGCGGTATATTATATCGTACGGCGAAAGAGTTAGGGGCCACAAAAATTGCCCTTGGTCACCACCGTGATGACATGATTGAAACGATGATGTTAAACATGTTCTTTAGCGGTAAATTAAAGTCGATGCCGCCTAAACTTGGCAGCGACAACGGCGAACATATCATCATTCGCCCTCTAGCATATTGTCCTGAAGCCGATTTGGCAACATTCGCCCAGCTTAAGCAATTTCCAATCATTCCATGTAATTTATGTGGCTCACAAGAGAATCTGCAACGACAAGCCGTTAAAGCAATGCTAAACGATTGGAGTGAACGTTTCCCTGGACGTATTGAATCGATGTTTACCGCCATGCAAAATGTCGTACCATCTCACTTAGCTGACGCTAAACATTTTGATTTCAAGGGAATTAAAGTGGGCGACGTGAAAGATGGTGGTGACATGGCGTTCGATCAAATCGACCCTAGCAAAACCGTTAAAACACCTGTAAAAGCGCAAATCATCGAATTAAGTTAGGATCGGCAAAGAGTTATACGTTTGGCTATTGTTTAGCCAAACGTGGCCTTACACTTACAATTTCTTGGTTAAATTGCATCGTGCCTTCTTTATATACTTCACTAAGCTTTCTCAGGGATAAATAAACAAGATTAGCCTGACTTTCAATAGGTTGCTGAACCTGCAGATTACCAAGATACGTAGCGCTCACATCTTTTTTAAACTCGAGGTCAAAACCAATAATTGCTGGCATAAAATATCGCCCCGGCCATCCTGCAAGCTCCGAATACAACGCGCTCATCTGCTCCGCCCACGATAATAAATTACTCACATTGGTATTAGCAAACTCAAAATCAGCTACTTCAATTTTCATGGACAAATAACAGGCTTGATCGCTTGGTGTCAGTAGTGTGATGGCAGCATGGTCGCGCTTAAAACTCTTATATAACGGCAACATCAACTGCCCAGAGTTTGACACAATCAGGTCAACTTTTTTCTCGCCATCACTCAGATAAACCTCAGACGTATCACAAATCGCATTGCGACCTTTCTGCATGAGGTAAAAATTAAGGGATATTTGAGAAAACTGTGTCTGCTGTGATGCCTTTAAACTGGAATAAATGCCTGCGTAGGTAAAAGATGTTTCGACAACGTTGGCGTGTGATGTCGCTGCCAACGATGTCGCACCAAATGCTGTCGCGCTGAATGTAGTCGCACTAAAAAATGCGGCAAAAAATAATGCTGTGATCGGTGTTTTCATTTATAAATAAACCTTGTTGTGACGTAACATCAGCAATAATTCATTGATGTAATCTTGTTGACGTTGTGAATAATTAAACAAACCTGGTGCAATGCTCTCACCGGTAAGGCGCTGATGATTAGCTCGTAACTGTGCGCGTATCTCACGCAATTCTTGATAGGCGCTGTGGGTATTTAAATTCCTTAGGTAACTGGCAATAGACTCATCAACACTTACAAAAACCTTGACCTCATGACTAGCACCCTCGTTACGCGAACTTGGCAGTAAACCGCACCCTTTGACAAAACACCACTGACCAAAGAAATTTAGGCCGCGGCGAGCAAAACGAGATGTGCCCCAACCAGACTCATTTGCCGCTTGCACCATCACCAGTTCATTGGGAATTATATCTACGCGGCGCAGTAACTGCGTCAGGTGTTGAGTGGTTAGGGTAAAATCTTTAATACGGTAATAACCTAATAGACGATGAAGTCTTTTTGATTGCTGCTCACTCAATAGCGCTAAAGAGGACTCGTTGATTTGATCATCAATGGCCACCGAATCATTATTACGGCGAATAACAATAGGAGCCTCAATCAAGCGCGCTTTTAAATCTAGTAGAAATTGTCTATCGAGTGAAATTTTACGATTGGCTGATTGCACGCCAGGGCGAATGTAATCAAAAAACACCTGTTTTTTTGCTTTAACGTCGCTGATAGCCGCGAAATCAGGCATACCGTATTTAAATGATTTAATCGTAGTCTCAGCGACGGTTTGCTTTGAGGCAATACCGCTCTCACTTGGTTGATCTGATTGTTGCAAGATGGTTTTAGTCAGAAATAACAGTAGGCAAAGGGTTGCCAGCGCTAAGGTTATACGGGCTACAAATCCAAATCTCATGTTTATGCCTCAAATCCATTGGCGTGTGTTTCATCACTATCTTTCGCCGATGTCTCATCATCAAAAATCTGACGGTAAAGTTCACCTTTAACGTTGTAATACAATGGTGCGGTAAAGATATAAGCAAGACCAAAGGTGAATATTGACAGTACTAACAGCATACCCAATACAATATAGATGGCTAGGCACGGCATCAGATGTTTAATTAATGTCCTTGCTGATAATTGCAAGGCAGCTATTAAGGAAATGTGTCGATCACACATCAACATTTGCGCCATTGAGAATATAATTGCAAACAATAAACCAGGAATAATGACATACATACCCAATTGTACAATGAACGAAATCAGGGTCGCCAAGATGATAATTTTAGGAATGTAGGCCGCAATACTTTTAATATCACCATAATGCAATGGTTGGTGACGCGCAGCGCGCAGTCCTATCATCATAAAGGCGACTTCGATTGGCGTGAACAATATACCTAAAACCATCATGAGTATTTGTAACTTCATTTCGTTTTCTGGCTCAATAAGCGCTAGAAACGCATCTCTGTTAAGCGATATAGCTAGGTACATCGCAACAAAAGTCACCACAAAAAGAGGAAGAAAGAATCGATAGTTTACTTTGGTTAACACAAAACCTTGTTTAAGAATTGCGACGGCGTTTAATTTTTTATCTGATTGCATGATTATAAATGTTAGTTAAGGAGTTCTTGCTGCCATTATAATGATTTTTATAGAGTCATTAAATATTTAACTGATCTTTTTGTGCGCTCGCTAAACAAAATACTGTTACAATTTAGACCTAACACTTCACGCTATTGTTAGCTAGTATTGTTGTAGCATTCGTTAATTGAGAAATCCTATGGAAAAAAAACCTAATATCATCGTTCGTATAATGGGTGGCTGTTGGTCACTACTTAATAACACTCGAAAAATTGTTCTAAATATTTTGTTCTTCGGCTTTATTATCATTCTGATGGTTAGTGCAAAATCAGATGGCAACGTTGTCGTGCCACAAGGCAGCGCGTTAAATCTTAACATCGAAGGCGCATTAGTCGAACAAAAGAAACAACTCTCTCCTATCGATCAAATCACCCAAGATGCTTACGGTAAAGGTCCCGATGCAGAAACCTTGGATGGTGATGTTGTTCACGCAATAGCCCTAGCTAAAGATGATGATCCCATTACCATGCTGGTGATCAACTCATCGGCAATGACTTGGGGCTCTCTCGCCAAGCTACAAACTATCGGCAAGGCGATTACCGACTTTAAAGAAAGCAATAAACCGGTCTATGCGGTTGGTGGTAGTTACAATCAATCACAATATTATTTGGCAAGCCATGCAGATAAAATCTTTATGAATAGTAAAGGTATTGTCTCTATTGATGGTTTCTCGCGTTATCGCTTGTACCATAAAGACTTGTTAGATAAGTTAAAAATCAATACGCATATCTTTCGTGTCGGCACTTATAAGTCGGCACTAGAACCGTATTTGCGAAATGATATGTCTGACGCGGCAAAAGTGGCCAACAAGTCTTGGTTAGGCGACTTATGGTCAAGCTACGTCAATGATGTATCAGCCCAGCGCAGTCTAACTAGCGACCAATTTGATATTTCTCTTGAAGATTATTTAGTGGCGGTCAAGGCCGCGCACGGTAATTTGTCACAAACGGCACTTGATCTAGGTTTGGTTGACGTACTTGATACCCGTATCAATATTACAAAAACATTGGTTGATATGGTGGGCGAGTCTAAAAACAAACTCAGTTTTAATAAAATATCAATGCAAGACTATTTAGCCGCAGCAACCTACAAAGTTGCGCCAAAAGCAAACATTGCAGTAATTGTTGCCAGCGGTACGATATTAAATGGCCATCAACCTGCCGGCACTATTGGCGGTTTAAGCACTTCGTTGTTATTGCGCAAAGCACGCCTTAACGACAACATTAAGGCGGTGGTATTACGCATTGATTCTGGTGGTGGCAGTGCCTATGCATCAGAGCAAATCCGTAATGAGGTTCTTGCCTTGCAAGCTGCTGGTAAGCCTGTAGTTGCGTCAATGGGCAGTGTCGCGGCATCTGGTGGTTATTGGATAGCGGCTAACGCTGATAAAATCATAGCGCAAGAAACAACAATTACCGGTTCAATTGGTATCTTTGGCATGATCAATACCTTTGAAGACTCCCTCGAGTCAATTGGCGTTTATACCGATGGTGTTAGCACGAAGAAATTGGCAGGCATTACCGTTACTCGTGATTTGCCGGAAGGCTTTAAGGAGTTGATGCAGTCACATATTGAACATGGATACCGCCAGTTCCTAGGCTTAGTCAGCAACGCACGTGGCATGACCATGCAAGAAGTTGATCAAATTGCACAAGGCCGCGTTTGGTCTGGTCAAAAAGCCTTTGAATTAGGATTGGTTGATCAGATTGGCGATTTTCAAAGCGCTATCGATAGCGCAGTGAAACTGGCAGGTCTCGAAGCGGGTTATATCAAGGTTTTCGAGAAAAAATTAACGCCGATGCAAGAGTTTATGCGTAACTTGATGAATTCCAGCGTTGAAGCACTAGGATTGGAGCCTAGTCCGTTAAGCCCGATTGGTAAAATCATGGCTCAGTTAAACGGCAGTCTAAGTACGCTTAGCCAGTTTGACGATCCTCAAAATGCTTACCTTTACTGCATGCAATGCCAACCTTAAATTTTATACCCGTCATCCTTGAAACCGCAGCTTTATTATGAAATACATCCGTGTATTTCACCAAAGGTCGTCGCAAGCGACGCTC
>JABSRV010000161.1 GCA_013214905.1 Psychrobium sp.
TTATTAGAAGACGCTGAAGGCTCTTTGTTAGAAGACGCTGAGGGCTCTTTGTTAGAAGACGCTGAGGGCTCTTTGTTAGAAGACGCTGAGGGCTCTTTGTTAGAAGACGCTGAAGGCTCTTTGTTAGAAGCGGCTGAGGGCTCTTTGTTAAAAGACGCTGAAGGCTCTTTATTCGGGGCGACTGTATGCTGTTTACTCACTACAGGCTCTTGCGGTGAGACGTTGTGTTTTGTGGCCAATTTAGTCAGTTCATCGCCGCTCCGCTGGCTAAAGGCTTTCTGTTGATTGCTTAGCTCCTTGACCAATTCTTGCAGAGGTTGTTGGCGCAGCCATAACTGATTTTTTGGCAAGCTCATATCAAGCTCATCGATAAGCAGATTAGAGCTAGCGTTAGCGGCCGGTAAAATCACGGGGGCTGCAATTTTTTCAATACTGGTTATCGGGAGTTTGCTAAGAACTAGTGCCGGCGAAGATTGCTGCACCTGTTTTAGGGTGTCGGTTATCACAATCGGCGGGCTGCTTGCTGCTAGTCGAGTAAATTGAACTACCGGCTGGTTATCCTTATTGAGCACTAATCTTAGCTGGTACGTTTGATTTAATGCAATGTTCGAACTACCGGGCAATGCCGCTTTTATGGTGACTTGGTTACTAGTGACCAAATTAATTTGCTGACCGGGCAATCGACGAGCTAACCCTAGGTTCACCGGTGAGTTGTCTTTTATAAATTGAATTTGCGCCGCTTTAGAGGAGGGCAGTGAGGTCTGCTGTGCTAATTTATTGGCTAAATCTCGACTTAAGGCTACTTCACCTTCCAGTGGTTGCTTAGGGGGTACTTTTTCAATACTTATTTGCAGATTTTTTTGATCACTAGTCAATTCAATAGTGAGTTTTTGGCCTACTTGCAATGAGGATACTTGCTCTCGTTGTTGACTAATATCAATGGTCAATGGGCGTTGGCCTGGCATGCTCAGCACCAAATTTTTAGCGTCAATAGACAAAACCTGTGACGCAACCTGTTTGTTTGCGCCTTGCAACAATGGCTTAATCGCGGTATTTTCTAGCGCGAGCTGGGTCGACGGCGGTGTAACGCTAACTATTATCTCTGACATGTGACAAGTGGCCTTAGTTGCCATAATACCCGTGAACATTGATTATGGGTATGTATTGACTCGAAATTTACGATTGATTAACGTTACAATACCGACTACGCACAAAAATATCCAACTTAACCGCGCCATACTCGTAACCATTGGAAATGGGTATATATAAAGCGCTAATATATTCACTTTTTTGATTCTTACGGATAGAACCATGACTCGAAATTTAAAAAACAAACGGCGTACTATCTGCAGTACATTGGCATTAGCCGCATGGCTTAGTGTATCGAGTGGGCAAGCGTTAGCACAGGCAACGCCTGAAACAACCGACGCTGAACAAGTACCCGTGCCACAAGTCTTGATTGATGCAGATCGAAGTGATCCATTTGACGATTTTAACCGCGTCATGTGGGACCTTAATTACGATTATCTCGACAAATACTTGCTGCGTCCAACGGCGGTTTTTTACAAAGATTACATTCCAAGACCTATGCAAAGTGGTATTTATAACGCAGCAACCAATCTTGACGAGCCATCGAGCACGGTAAACAACATGCTGCAGGGCAATGTTGAAGACTCTGGCAATGCACTCGCTAGGTTTTTAATCAACTCGACTGCCGGACTGTTTGGCCTATTTGATGTTGCATCAAAAATTGGTTTAGCACGAAAGCAAGACGAATTTGGTGAAGTACTAGCGACTTATGGCGTTAACGACGGCCCTTATTTGATGTTGCCTGGCATCGGTCCAACCACGATTAGACATGAAGTCGGTGATTTTGTTGACGGCCAATATTACCCATTGGCAAATTTTAATCTGTGGACGGGGTTAGGCATTGCAGCCATCAAGGGTATTCATGGTCGTGCGCAATTGATAGACAAAGAGGCGTTACTGGAAGGCTCACTCGACCCTTATTCTTTTGTCAAAGAAGCTTATTATCAACAACGCTTGTATGACATTTATGACGGAGATGTTCCCGAAATAGAAGAGCCTGAAGATGATGACGATGATGATTTTGACGACGAATTCGATGATGAATAGCGAAGGCTAAATAAAAAAACCAGCTCATTGATAAGCTGGTTTTTTTTCGCCTAAATTAAGGCGGGATACGAAAAAGGCTGCACTTTAAAAAGCAGCCTTTTTAAACGTTATGTCGCTTGAGACGTTGCTTGAGACTCTTCATCTTTGTTCTCATTCGCTGCCAGTTTTTCCCAAGGTTTAGTTTTCAACGATATAGCAATGAACAACAACGCTGCACCAATGCTTATCATACTAATTTGTTTGTAAAGTGCTGGAATAGTTTCAATCGCTTCAGGATCGTAACTACCGGCCATTACACCAGCGATAACGTTACCAATAGAATAGGTTAGAACGAATACGCCCATTAACTGACCCGCAAAACGGCGAGGAGACAATTTAGTCACAGCGCTAAGTGCGATAGGGCTTAAACACAACTCACCAACCGTGTGCAAGAAGTAAGTCAAAATCAACCAATACGGCGCAACTGTAAGACCCCTTGCGGCAACCTCTGCAGCAAAAAACATCGCAACAAAACCACTACCCATGATTAGAAGACCAACGGCGCATTTAAAACCAGATGATGGATCCCATACGCTGCGACCAAGACTAATCCATAATGCGGCAAAGAAAGGAGATAATAAAATAATGAAAAACGAGTTAAGGCTTTGGAACCATGCGGTAGGCACTTCAAAGCTGCCTATCATACGATCCGTATAATCACGTGCGAACAGATTCATTGATGAACCCGCTTGCTCGAAACCAGACCAAAAGAACGCAGACGCGAAACAAATAAGCAATAGGGCTAGCATGCTCTTCTTTTCGGTGCTGTTTAATTTACCCAAAAAGTAGATGTAACCAAAATAAAGTAAAAATACACCGGTAATGATAAACGCAGTATATTCGGCGACAACTTGAGGGTTAATAATAAGCTGACCACTAAGCGCTAAACCTGTAACCGCTGCAATAGCAACAAGTGCAGCACCAATCACAAACCAACTTGTTTGACGTGATTTAGCAGACAATGGATCAGCAGGTAGCGCCGAAACACCTTCTAGCTTATAAGAAGTTAGGCGATATTGAATTAGACCAACGCCCATACCAATAGCCGCGGCGCCGAACGCCCAATGCCAGCCTTGATTAACAGCCAAATAACCACAAACAATGTTACCTAATACCGAACCAATGTTTATGCCCATGTAATAGATAGCAAAACCACTATCACGACGCTCGTCGTTTGACGCGTAAAGACCGCCAACCATTGCGCCGATGTTAGGCTTTAATAAACCAGTCCCTAAAACAACAATGACAAGGCCAATAAAGAATGTTTGATCGCTTGGGATAGCAAGTACGATATGGCCGATCATAATGATGATGCCGCCATACCAAACCGCACGTTGACCACCAAGTAAACGGTCAGCGATCCAGCCTCCAGGCAGACCCATGAAATAAACCGCGCCGGTATACAGTCCGTAAATAGCGGTTGCTGATGCGACGGTAATGGCAAGGCCACCGTCTTGTAAATTTGCAGTCATAAATAATACCAAGAGTGCGCGCATGCCGTAATAACTCATACGCTCCCACATCTCAGTGAAAAATAAGGTAACTAACCCGCGGGGGTGCCCCAGTGTGTCGGTGCTACTACCATGGTGTGTTGCATCGTTCATAAAAAATCCTTCAATTATTGTTATTACTTAGTCGGAAAACCGCTAAGCTTTATCATTATTGTGGTGCTTATGCGTCAGTTTGCCGGACACTATAGCAAACTTTTGTCTTAGATTTCTAGCTAGTGAATATTTCGCCAATTAGCCAACGTAATATATGCCTTTAATTACTAATAAATATGTGTTTTTTATAGCCGTTTAGGTTGGAAAGTATGCGATGTGCGTATCTGGAACTCGTTTACTGACGTATGCGCATAATATTTCGTCACAAATCTAGACCTTTTTGTTAAAATATTGTTGTCTTTGTTTGAATTTTTCATAAAAGTAATGATAAACTTGCGCCGATTGTTAGAAACAAGAATTTATATGATGGATCAGAATATAATGAGTTGGTTTCTTCTATATTGCAAAGCAAAAGAAGAACAACGCGCTTTAGAAAATTTAAAAAACCAAGGAATTGAAGCTTTCTACCCAAGCCGCAAGGTGGAGAAAGTGATAAAAGGTATCCGCAGTATCAAGAGTGAAGCACTTTTTCCCAATTATCTATTTGTTAAATTAGACCCTAGTGTTGCAAATTTTAACGCAATTCGCTCGACACGTGGTGTCGCAAACTTCGTTAAATTTGGCCTGTCACATGCAAAAGTTGCCAATAACTTGGTCAACAAAATGCAGGAATATGACGACACGCAGCAACCAATCGTTAGCGATGACAGCATCATTAAAACCGGCGAAAAAGTCATAGTCACTCAAGGAATCTACCAAGGCCTAGAAGCTATATACCACAACAACGTAGGCTTAGAACGATCAATTTTATTAATAAAGCTCCTAGAACAAGAAGCTAAATTAGAAATAGACAACAAAGACTTCAAAGCAAAATAAACTGTTTACGAGAAGATACGTCCCCGTAAAAGTAGAAGAGGCCCGTCCTCCGCTAAAGTGGAAGAGAACCGGCCTCCGCTAAAGTGGAAGAGAACCGGCCTCCGCTAAAGTGGAAGAGAACCGTCCTCCCCGAAAGTCTTTAAATCGGGGATCTCATACAACGCGTTACCAACGAACATGATAACAAGTGAAATAACGGACACGTGTTGCCACTATCAATGAAAAAAGAAGCAAAACGTTATGATTACGTTTAATAACAAATTCGTAGGGATATTATTTCTATAATAGATGTAGCCAATAGCATTAGTGAACAAAAAATAGTAAATTACGCTGCTCGACTTTTTAGCGTTATCAAACGCAGCGATTTAATTTTTAACAAAAGACCTAAACCTAGCGTCATTTGCAAAAAACATGGAGAAGTACAGGTGTCACGATTATTTACTAAACGACTATCATTCAAGAAAGTAGGTCTAATTATAACGGCCTCTTTAATGCTAGTCATGACGCAAGCAAATGCGATCACACCGACTCCAGAAATGCTTGAGCAATTTAAACGCATGCCAAAGGCAGAGCAGCAGCGTTTGATGAAGCAATATGGCTTATCACCTGCCATGTTAAAAAACGGCCAAGTCCAAAATAAAGGGCTACAAACACCAAATGTTGCAATGCCAGTGGAGAACATATACTCATCTCAAACTGCTGTCTCTATGCCAACCGAACCTAAAACCGCTTTTGCCGAACGAACGTTAAAGCCATTTGGTTATGATATATTTTCAAATGCGCCAACGACATTCGCGCCGGTTAATGACATAGCTATCCCGAGCGAATATCAAATGGGGCCGAGTGATCAAGTATCAATCCAACTATTTGGTAAAGAGAATAATCAATACGAGCTAACCGTATCGCGCAGCGGACTGCTCAATGTGCCTGATATTGGCCCTGTTGCGGTTATCGGTTTATCGTTTCTAGAAATGAAACGTAAACTTAAAGAACAAATTTCCCAGCGCTATATTGGAGTGGATATCAATATTGGCCTTGGTGAGCTTCGCTCAATTCAAATTTTTGTAGCAGGTGACGCCAACAAACCTGGCTCATACACAATAAGCTCATTGTCGACCATTACCCAAGTCTTGTTCGCGGCAGGTGGCATTAACGAAAATGGTTCTTTACGTAATATTTTGTTAAAACGCAATGGGAAACTAGTATCCACCTTTGATTTATATGACTTATTAATGAAGGGCGACGCCTCAAAAGATAAAAGATTGCAATCGGGTGACGTATTGTTCATCCCGCCAGTTGGTGAAACCGTCAGCGTTAAAGGGCAAGTACGTCGACCAGCCATTTATGAATTAAAAGGTGGCGAATCAATGGCTCAGCTTATTCGATTAGCTGGTCAGTTAAAGCCTGGAGCATATTCCGCTGACAGTGTTGTGGAACGCTTTGACGAGCTTCAATTATCTAGCTTAATTAATGTCGATTTGACTACCAAACAAGGCCGAAACCTTAAAGCTAAAAATGGTGACGTGCTAACGGTGCAAGGCACTTCAACGCGTAAGCACAAGCAAGTAGCATTAATGGGCGCAGTAAATAGACCAGGACTTTATCAATGGCGAGCAGGCATGCGCGTGAGTGATTTGATTAAATCAACCTGGCGCGACCTTAAAAACTCAGCAGATCTTCATTACGCATTAATAACACGTGAAATAAACCTGCAGGGCGACATCAGCGTTATTCAAATTGATCTACAGCACGTCCTAAATGACCAAAGCAGTGCTTCAAATATCGCATTAACAGCGCGAGACACATTGATTGTTTTTAATAATGCACCGCTAAGTTTAGAGCGCGGTGAGCTTAATAAACTTATCGCTGAAAAAATCCAACCATATGTTAAAAAGAACTTCGCAGAACGTACTGGCCCTAATACAGATAAATTGTTCAGTTTAGGATTTGAGACATTAGCGTTAAGCGTTCAAGTGAATGAAATTAAAACTATTGTCGCTGCTGAATTAGTGGATGAACAAGAAGTCGCGCTAGCAACCAAATATGTAGATGAAGTTCTTTACAAGCATTACAACGAAAAAACACTACTTAAAATTAGTAGCTTGTTAACCAGACAAGAATTGTTGTATCCAGTGATTGAAAAACTAAAATCACAACAGCGTAAAAACGGTGCCTTTAATGTAGGCACTTTGTTAGTGTCGATTGCTGGAGAAGTTCGATTCCCAGGCGTTTACCCATTGACTAAGTTGCAAAACGTTAATCAGTTAATTGCTGCTGCTGGAGGCTTAACTGTTGGCGCATATATCAAAAAAGCCGAATTAACACGCTCTGCTATCAATAACCAGTTGGAAATGGCTGTTGAACACATGGCGATAACGCTAGATAGCCATCAACGAACAATGCTGCAGAGCCAAGATCATTTACAAATATTAACTGTGCCAGATTGGCAAAAGAACATGCAAGTAGAGATTGCCGGTGAAGTTAAATTTCCAGGCGTTTACAGCATTAAAAATGGTGAAACCATGATGTCTGTATTGCAAAGAGCTGGTGGCTTTACCGACTTATCGTTTGCCAAAGGTGCAATATTTACCCGTGAGTCGGTTCAACAGCAAGAAAAGCAACAAATTCTGGCGCTTACGGATCAGCTGCGCCGCGACATAGCAACGCGTGGATTGTCACAAGAGGGTAACTTCGTTAGCTTTGATGATTCATCAAAAATGCTAGCAGAGTTAGAGAATTTGCAAGCAATCGGCCGCATGGTGATTAATATTGCACAGCTACAAACATATCATCAAGAACAAAACTCAAAACGTGCATTACGCCTTGAAGATGGCGACAAACTTTACATCCCATCACAAAAGCAAATCGTAACCGTAGTTGGCGAAGTACAACACGCATCAAGTCATTTCTTTCAAGAAACCATTGACGTTGAAGACTACCTAACACTTGCTGGCGGCATCAAACAACGCGCCAATGAATCAGGCATCTACATCATCCGCGCTGACGGCTCAGTAATGTTACCCCAACAAGGCGGCTGGTTCTCAGAACTCACCAAAATCGAACCTGGTGATACCATAGTAGTGCCACTAAACACCGAATATAAAGACACACTAACCTTATGGAGCCAAATCACCGGAATCCTATATAACACCTCAATCGCCATCGCCGCAATAAAAGGCCTATAATAACAGCCCACACCGTCATCCTAGAAAGTCGCCCCAGCAACGTCATTCGGGGAGGTCGCCCCAGCAAC
>JABSRV010000162.1 GCA_013214905.1 Psychrobium sp.
ATCTCATTATCGGCAGTAGCTACCTGCTCCGACTATAAGCGCTGCTCTTTCAAGCTACTTGATACCTGATGGCTTTGCTCTGATGATACGGTAGCACTTTTACTAACGTGCTCCGAAACATCTGAAACACGGCCCACCACGGCGTTAATCTCTGCTGTTCGCATAGAAAGTGCTAATTGAATACTGCCAATTGCATCGTTGTTTCCTGAATATACGTAACTCATCAAGGGGTTGTCAAAAACGGATAAGGCGTCATTCACCACTCTGATATATTTTTTTCGCCACCTAACCGATAGTATGCAGGCGCCGATACTAATCATCAAAAATGGCAAGGTAAATCCGATGTTTATTTCAGAAAATATCACCAGTGCTAAACTGGCTAACGAAAACAACATAAATAGAGCTTGAAACCAAAGTGTTTGGTCCGTTTTATATTTTAATACGCTGGGTGTTTTGCCTTCGTTGAGTGTCGAATACAGTGCACTGGCCCGTCTTTGAATATGAGGCTCAAGTTTTGTACGAACCGACTGATACTCCATGTTTTTACCATTGGCATCTTTTATCGGCGTCACGTAGGCATTTACCCAGTAATAGTCGCCATTTTTACAACGATTTTTTACTGGCCCCATCCACGGTTTGCCTTGTTCGACAAATGACCATAAATTGCTGAATGCGGCTTTCGGCATGTCGGGATGCCGCACGATATTATGTGGTTTAGCCGTTAGCTCTTCAAGAGAGTAGCCAGCAATGTTACAAAACTGAGCATTGGCATATTTGATATGACTGTCTAAATCAGTAATCGAGAGTAGTATCTCTGACTCTTCGAATTTCTGCTCTTTACCTAATTGATCTGAATGCATGTATCTAATTCCTTGATGACTTTCACGGCAAGTTTACGCGATCTCTTGCTGCGTGTTTTTTATGCATTGAATGTAACATTTTGAGCGATAAATTCTATGTCATTCAGCGGTTAGTTAAGCTTTGGTTATCGAAGATCAATTAATTAAGTTTTCAACAGGTCAAATCACCATTGATGATGAAGAACAATGCGTTAACCCTCTGTGTTTATACTGAATTCCAGTCTAAACGCCATCATCAACTAATAGCTATCACAGAAGAATTTTGGCATTAAATGGGGCATTTTTTTTCCCTTAATCTCAGTGCAACGAACATCTTCGATGATGGCCAATCTAAGGGCTAACGATTGCTTAGTTCAATCGGACGCTGTTATTTAGCCATTAATAATGACCAATGGTACTCTGCATTAATCATTATCAAATTTATCTTGTCGCGAACAACTAAGGAAAAAAATGACTGAACTATTTATAGCCCCCGACGGGTTACCCCGTTGTCAATGGAGTGGTGGCGCGCCAGATTTTTTGCAGTATCACGACAATGAATGGGGTTTACCTGAAGGTAACGATTTTCGATTATTTGAAAAAGTCTGTCTTGAAAGTTTTCAATCAGGACTTAGCTGGCGCACTATTTTAACCAAACGTGAAAATTTTCGCCGGGTATTTCATCAGTTTGATTTTAATATTATCGCCAATTTTACACAATATGATGTCGAGCGGTTATTGCAAGACGCAAGCATTGTCAGGCATCGCGGAAAAATCGAAGCGGTGATCAATAACGCCAAACGTGCACAAGAAATGGTGCAACAGCACGGCACGCTAGCGGCCTTTTTCTGGAGTTTTGAACCCGCTGCTAACGATTTGATCCCGCCGCAGTCTGTTACGACCTCGCCAGAATCTATTGCCTTGGCAAAGGCGTTAAAGAAGTTAGGCTGGAAGTTTTTTGGCCCGACAACGGCTTATGCCTTTATACAGGCGATGGGGCTGATTAATGATCATAGTGAAGGTTGTATTAGCCGCGTTAAAGTGAGCAAGGCCAGAAAGAAATTCACTCGACCTTAGACTATTTATTACAAGAGCTCTTACATGAACTCTTACACGATCAATCACACAACTTATCAAACAACCATTGTATTGGTTTTTTGTTTGATGAATTGATTAAACGCCTGCACCCTTGCGGTGCGGTGCATCATATAATGAGTCACCAACCACAATTTTGTATCCCAAGTCGGCCAATCACCATTTAACATGATCAAGTTGGGCCTATCTTTGCACGCCCAAGTGCTAATAAGGCCAATGCCCGCACCGTTTTCAATGGTGGCGATAGTGGCATCAACACTAGACGCGCGATACGCAATATTTTCCGGCACGATATTCTTCTCTATCCAGTCAAAGTAGCCGGTTGTATTGGGTTTCGACCCAGAAACAAAGCGATGTAATTTTAGTTAATTACTTGATTTAGGTTGACCGTGTCGTTTGATATATTCGGGCTCGGTGGGCTGAGCACCGGGCCTAATCGCAATATGCGCCTGACCGTAATCAAGCCTTAAACGTTTGGTATCAATGCGTAAATCAAATTGAATGTGTGGGTGGAGCTGGCAAAACGCACTAAACCAAGGGCTTAATGTATCGACGAAACTATCAACGGTGGTCACCACTAATTGTCCCGCAATCTGCTCATCGCTGCTTTGCAATACGCCGGCTAGGTTATCGAGCTGACTTTTTATATTGGCCGCCACTTGAAATAAGTTATTGCCGGCTTCCGTGGGTTCATAACCACCAGCATGACGGTAAATAACCGAGTATTTAGCGATTTCTCTAACGCGCTTATCCGTCTTAATACGGCGGAATGATGAATATTTAATTGCTCAGCCGCCGCCGACAATGTGCCTAAACGCGCAACTACGTAGGCAACTCTAATATCATCCCAAGGTTCTATCTGTGCATTCATGCACAGTAGTACTGCTTATACCCATGTTACTTGAAAATGTAGGTTTCAGAGCTTCTCAGGTGAGTTAGCACAAGGCACATCATTTTAGGAATGCTTATTGCCTTTCAAACTGATGTAACGCAGTGATTACTTACCTGATAAACTCCCTTTGGGCGGGTTTTAAATGGTCAACTACCGCGTTATTTATTGTCGAGAATAACCATCACCGGCAACAAATTCCTCGTCTCTTGTAACATGAGGGACCATTTAAATTCCCACTGAAATCACGCATTTCCAAGTGGCATGGGTAGCTTAGTACTTAGTTCGCAGTTCGCAGTTCGCAGTGCTTATCAAGCGTTTGATGTGCAAGGTCAACTCACCGATGAAGGCATGGCGAGTCGTGTGGTTAGTTTTGCTGAAAAATTAGTGAGCACAGCGCAAAAGCTTGCATAACGTATGTTGAGCTATTTATAGTGAAGATGGTTGTGCTTTGGCGGCTATAAATTCGATGCATTCGTCAGACAAATAACTGTTTGATAAATAGTTGATGCCGCCTTGATGACGAACCAGTAAGCCTAACTCTGTTTTGTCGACACTATTAACATCACTCCAGAATAGCTCGCTATTAACATGGAATGAGCTTGTGGTAATGCCTTTTTTGTCCACCAGCAGTTCTACTTGGTGGTTCGATGCCTTGCTTAACATTTGGCGCCATAACCACCATGTTTTTTTGTACTTAATACCAAGCACTTCTACTGCGGCCAATACGATAACAAAGAACGCCGCGTAATTATTGGTGCCGACCACAAACAATAAAATAAGTCCCACTAACGCAATGATCGCTGCTTTTCGAAAATGCTTGATGGTGATTTTTGTTGCTGACTGATCATAACATTCAGAAAAATGGGCCTTGTCTAAAATAAAAGACGTTGTATAGCTAAATGACTTACTCATTAAATGACTCTCTTGATATTTTGGCGCTAGTGTAACCATTTTATGACTCTATTTCATCTCATTCTCAGGGGTGCACCTCACTATACCAAAATCAGTGTAACAATTAATTGCCCCTCTGTTATAATTGCGCCCGTCTTAAACTGCTCGGAAATGTAATGAAAATACTTATTCGCAATCTAGCGACCTCGACGTCTCAGTCGGCGTTAGAAAAATTGTTCGCTACTTACGGTAAAGTGCAGTCATGCACTATTGTAATGGATCAAGAAACCAACCAATCAAAAGGCTTTGGTTTTGTCGAAATGCCTAGTGTCGGCGAAGCAAGAGCCGCCATGGTTCATTTAAACAACAGCAAATTACACGGTAGTAAAATTCGTGTTAAAAAAGCCGATGATAAAAAGCCAGCACCAACGCCAGCTCAAGATTAACGAGTAACGTTTCCCTAAAGCAATTAGTGAGAATATTTCATTAATTGTTTAAGGGTTAGAGGTTGTGCGCCGCCGATGACAGCTGACTGCGCCAGTAGCAGTTGTGCGGTGGCTAGTGCATCTGATAACGCATTATGTGCTCGAAGCGCTGGTAAATGATAACGCTCACAGCAACGATGTAATCGTAATAGCTGCTTGTCAAAATGCTCTCCTTGACGACTCAACCGTTTAGACTCTAGTAACAAGGTATCAAGCAATTGAAATGATAGTTTATGACCATATACTTTCTGCGCCCCTTGTTGTAAAAAAGCGATGTCTAACGCGCCATGATGCGCGACTAATACCCTGCCCTGCATCGCTTGTAATAATTGTTCAAGACCCTGCGCTAGACTAACTGCATGCTTAAGATCACTGTCAACAATGCCGTGAATAATTGCACTATCACCAACGCCATTATCGGCTTTTATTAATAGCGTCTGTGCTTGTGATAATACTATCTCTCCGTTAATTATCGGCACCCACGCCATGCTAATCACTTCATGCTTTTTAGGATTAAGGCCGGTCATTTCTAAATCAATACTTAACAATTCGCTTTGCGCAATTGACCCGCTTAAATCACTGGGCTGAGCCATATAATTTATAGCGGTTTGATGCTTGGCTTTAAGCCCTAATAACCACCGATTAAGCCATCTAAAACTTAATTTAGTACTCAAAACAAACCTCGAGTAAATTTTAGTTGCAGCCCTTTTTGTGCCTCATCAACTGCACTAAATGCATCTTTGAGTTGATGACGTAATAATCGCGATATGTCTCTAGGTTTTAGATAATTGCTTATCGCTATACCGGCTTTAATTTGTTGACCTTGATTTTTAAGTCTCATGTGAGCAATGAATTCCAACGCGTCTTGCAGATTATTGGCGTCTTTATCGTTTAATATGGCGCGCCCTATTAAGCGCTGCAGCCTCATCTGAGTATTTACCTCACTAATACCTTCATGCAATGCATAGACGCGAGCGATGTCATTAATAAGTGCAGTGCCACGAATTTTAAGATCTAGCACTTTATTTTGTTCACCATCGCGATCCAATACGAATTTACCAAAGAATCCTAATGGCGGCGTACTAGCGACTGCGAGGCCAGCCATCGCTGCTATAAATATTTGATTGCCCTTGGTCTCAGTTAATACGTATTGCTGCAAACTATTGAACAATGTTTCACAGCCGCTAATACAACGCATATCAAAAAAGATAGCGGTGTTTATTAATGCCTGTGGTGACGGCGTCGCTACCCAATAACTAAAATATTTTTGCCATGTCGTAAGATCAACACGCCATTTATCGGTTTGCGCCATGATTTCCCCAGGGCAATACACAAAACCACAAGCGTCTAAACCGCGACACACAAATTCGCTAATGGCCTTAAAATAATCAGCTTGTTGCGGTGATGGCGCCTTGGCCAAAATCATTGCGTTGTCTTGATCCGATCCCGCACTAAGATCCACCCGCCCTTGTGAACCAAACGCTATCCAGCTGTATTTAAATGGCGGTTGGCCAAACTGCTCTTCTGCCAAGATTAATAGTTGCTTAGTTAGCGCATCAACTAATAAGGTCAGGGTACGCCCGATCTCATCGGCTCTATTATCTGCCTCGATTAAGCGTTGTAATAAGGCGGCAAACTTTTTGCTTAACACCGCCAGTTCTTTGATGCTTTTTTGGCGGCTTATTTCACCAATCAGAAATATAGGTTGATTGTTTTGACAACGCACCACGTCGGTAGTGGTTAACATACCGGTGACCACATCACTCTCTTTCACCACCAAATGGTGGATATTATGTCGGCTCATCAGCATGGATGCTTCAAACAATAGTGCCGATGAGTCAATGCAAATAGGCGCGGTTGTCATCACGTCGTTAATTAAACACTTGCCATCGAGTTCCTTAGCCAATACACGGCAACGCAAATCACGATCGGTTAGGATGCCCACCAACTGGCTGTCTTGTATAATAATTAACGATGATATTCGATGTTCGCTCATCAGTTTTGCCGCCTCACTAACATGATGAGTCGGGCTTAAACTGATCACTGGATGCTGCAACAACTTACCAATGGTGACATTAAGTGGGTTGCTGGTTGAATCGACAGGCGCGAAACGCTGCATGCGTTTAGCGTGTGCTCGATTAAAAAAACGGTCAAAAGTGGCTGAATCATCACGTAGCTGCTTAAAAAGGCCGAGGTTCATCAAATAGACCAAACCATCTTCTAACACCGTAACCTTGTTATGGACATTGTCACCGGTGAGTAACGACGGGTAACCAAAGAAGTCGCCTTCACTTAGTCTATCAAGCAATTCCCCTTGTTTATCCCGAACTTCAAATGCACCTGTGCGCACAATATATAACTGTGGATTATCGTAGTCTATTTCCACCGCGCCAGTCGCCGCGCAAATATATCGAATAGTTAAGCCGCGTGCCGCTCTTGATAACGCATGTTCTGACAAACTGTCAAACGGTACTAAGCACGCTAAATATTGCTTTATCTCGGTTATTTCAATGTCTACGCTCATTCAATTTCCTATCTACGATGGTCTAAGATATTGTGATTGCCATATTGTTTATAGTGTTCCATTGCCAATTCAATAACCTGAGAACACATTATGTTTGTTTCGATACTGAGTACGTCTGAATTAATCTTATTTACCCTTGGCATCTTGTTAGTCCTCACCGCGATGATTAAATACAGTATGCGCACCGCAGATTATCAATGCGTGTGGCGAGTGTTTGTTAACAAACTAAAAAATGGCTTTACGATCAGTGAATTTAAAATCTATCGTTTGGGCATCGCTATACTAATTTTTGCCTTAATATTGCGCCTGCTTAATCAGATCCTTTATCCATCATAAGCAAAACGTGAAAATTTGGCAGCCGACATTAGTCTAATCTATAGTTAATGAAGATGATTTTTGAGGCGGCC
Organism: Psychrobium sp.; assembly: GCA_013214905.1. Classification (GTDB taxonomy): domain Bacteria; phylum Pseudomonadota; class Gammaproteobacteria; order Enterobacterales; family Psychrobiaceae; genus Psychrobium. The sequence goes on from JABSRV010000162.1 coordinate 7,134, forward strand.
AGTAAATGACGTATTTATTTATGATAGTGAGATGCTTGATAATAGGCTTGAGTTTGACGCTCTGCCATTACGCGAACGGCGCTGAGACGGTGCTTAGTGTATCAACCGAAATGGACAGTAAAACTCAACAGTCGACTGTCATGTACAAAAACGCTATATCTTTAGTTCAGCAAAGTAATATTCCTTATATCCTCAACACAGCACCTTGGAATCGAATTTATAAGAAAGCACTAACAACGCCTAATATATTCGTATTCCCCATCATAAAAACAGACGAAAGAGCATCTTCATTCCATTGGTTTTGTCCAATTTCGCCGCCTGAGCAAATATATTTTTTCAAACTAAGTAGTCGTGACAAGCTACACTTAGATTCATTGCAACAAGCAAAAAAATATGTCATTGGAGCATTAAACGATGGAATGGTTACTAGCCATCTGAAAAGCAGAGGATTTAGTGAACAAAATCAGCTTGACTTAGCCGTTTATGAAGCAACAAACCTGCAAAAATTGTTGCATGGCCGCGTGGATTTTATTGCCATGTCACAGTCTCATCTCGTTTCCTTAATGCTACAAAAAACGGTGCCGTTGAGTATGATTAGCAAGGAATTGGTTGTATTGGATTATGGGCAATATACAGTGTGTGCCGCCATTAATAAAAATAGCGATGCAAAGATTATTACTGCATTGCAACAGAGTTTTAAGGTAATGAAAAAAACATTACCTATGTCGACGCATCATCAACAACCCATACAGTGGTGCAGTCATTAAAA